>CAYGDT010000036.1:0-14709 GCA_964348745.1 uncultured Candidatus Peribacteria bacterium | reverse complement strand
ATCTTGCAGGGAGAAGCCGGCATGCGCGTCTCCATGCAGACCAAAGTCGGCGGTATAGAACCGTCGTACCGCCCTCTTGTTTTGGAAGATCCGCTCGTGTGCGTCGGGGACTGCCTGCCTGAACACAGCTTGCTGATCTTGGAAGCGATCCATGGGAAAAAACAGTGGTTTTTAACCTTCGACGAAGTACGAACCGCATGGCGACTCGTCGATCCCGTACAGAGCCACTTGGACCGCAGCGAAACGCTGCTCCATGGCTACGCAGCGGGCTCGAAAGGACCCGATGCTGCGGATGCGTGGCTGGAAAAGGAGGGGAAGGAGTGGTTCTAGGATTGATTGACTATTAATCAATTATTGTTATAGTATCATTCTTATGCTTGATATTAAGCATCACCTTGTTGATCCTGCATCTGATTTTGGGAGGAATTTGGAACCTGATCTGCATCATGCAATTGGGAAACGTCTGGAGTTGGCAAAAAAAGACTCTTTGTTTATTTCAGGAATTTCTCAGTATTGGATTGATCTTGGCCGCAGAGCTCAAGGACATGAGCGCGAACTCTTTGCACAAATAGGAAGAAGAATTGAAGGGTCGCTAAGTCTCAACGGGATCCTTGTTTTGGAATGCGGATTTGATGCAAGAGGAAGAATGCGCGTGCTTCTTGGACAATACACAAAAGTAAGACGGATGGATGATTCAGGTCTATCAGATCTTACAAAGCTTATTTGGGATAGTGACACAGCACAAAATGCAGAGGGTGTTGAAGTGCACACAAAAGTTCGTGAAGCAATCGCTCTGCGTTTGGGCAAATTAGATGATGATCTCCGAGGTGCTACGCACATTCGCAGAGAGCATAGTGCTCCTTTTAATCGAGGATATTTTGATGATGCTCCACCTTTGGCTACCAGTATAAAGAGTCTATTTATACCTGAAATACGAACAGAGAGACCTGATATAAGTGATACATAGAGATTTGGCTTCTTTGTATGGTTCGTCTACGCTCACCATGACAGAAGCCTATGCCCTTCACGCATCTCCACACAACAACGCAAGCAGAGTTTATCGCAGCCGCAGCAGACATACTGCAGTCCTCCATCGAAAGCGCGATTGCCAATGACGGAGCAGCGATCATCGGTCTCTCTGGCGGATCGACCCCGAGACTAGTCTACGAAGCACTCGGTAAACGCGAAATTGATTGGAACGCCGTGCATGTGTTTCTGGTTGACGAACGTTTTGTCCCCGCCAATCACGCCGATGCAAATCAGAAACTGATCCGTGAAACACTGCTTACATCTGCAAAAATTCCGGAGAGAAATCTCGTGTTTCCGGATACCGGTCTTGCGATCGAAGATTGTATCGCGACGTACACGCGTGATCTCCAGTCACTCTGGGATAAAAAGCTGCCTGATGTCGTGACGCTCGGGCTCGGGAGCGACGGGCACATAGCGTCACTGTTTCCGCCGCTCGGGGATGATGCGCTCGACGACTTAAAGCTCGTACTCCACACGACCACCGATGCTTTTGCAGTGCATGACCGCATCAGTATTTCGCTGAATGCTATCGCAGCAAGTGGCAGTCAGATTGTTCTTTTGAGTGGTACAGACAAGAAAGCTGTTTGGGAGGAAATGCTTGGATCCAAAAAAGATGAACGACGCTGGCCGCTCAAGCGCGTGCTGGAAGGGGAGGAGGTGGTGATTGTGAGTTGTTGGTAAGGCTAAGACAGCACATCCTCTAATTCTTTCTTCATATTCAGCGCTGCTTTCTGCGCCGCTTCTTTCCAGTCCTTTGCGCTGCTGGCGAAAATGATACCGCGCGATGAGTTGACGACCGCACCGGTGCCATCGGGGATAAACCCTGCAGCAACATCCTTGGCTCCCGCGCCCTGCGCTCCGTAACCGGGAATCAGGAACGGAACATGCGGCATAAGCGTGCGCAAATATTTTAACTCTTCGGGGTATGTTGCCCCGACGACTGCGCCAACGGCACTCAGATGCGATTGAGGGCCGATCACTTGCGCAGCCCAGCTCTCTGTCAGCTGTGCCATGTGTTCGTGCACCACTTCGTCCCCGCAAGGCAGATCCTGCAATTCGCCTGAACTTGGGTTGCTGGTTTTTACCAGAATAAAAATTCCCTTGTCGTTGCGAACGCAGCGCTCGATAAACGGTGTGACGCCGTCGCTGCCGAGGTAGGGTGACACGGTCAACGCGTCGATGGGACTGAGTTCGTTTAAATACGCATCGGCGTACGCTTCGCATGTGCTGCCGATGTCATTGCGTTTTCCATCTGCGATCACAATCAGTCCTTGCTCCTTGGCGTACGCGCAGACTTCGAAGAAGACTTTCATACCTTCCCAGCCAAGAAGTTCGAAGTATGCCATCTGCGGTTTAACGCAGCAGGCGACGTCTTTGACTGCATCAACGATTCCTTTGCAAAAGAGCAGCACGCCTGGCGCATCGCGGCTCACGCCCTCAGGGAGTTTTTCCGGATCAGGATCAAGACCAACGCACACGGGTGATTTTTCTTTTGTTGCAGCCGTGAGAGCATCCGCGAAGTGCATCGCGTACCAGCGTACGCTTGGGCTAGGGCTAGGGCTAGGGCTGACTGGAGAAAATTGCTCACTCTTTACCCGTTGGCAATTATTCAAGGCTAACCAGCGGTGATCTTTTTATGATCCTCAATTGACTTATAAAACAGTTTACAATACACTTTCGCACTATGGTCAATGAAGCATCATCTCCGGCATCGAGTTGTTGGGAGCGAGGTCGCCGCGCGCTTGTCGACAGAGGTCTCATTACGCCACGAGTCAGTGATTTCAATCGTTTGGTGCAACCGGTTCCAGAGATGGTATCAGGTGTAAAGGCGAGAAACATTGAGCAGTTGCAGCAGGTACTATCATCTCAAGATGATACTTCTGCAAACGATGTGCACGATGTGATGAATAATGCATGGCAAGTATGTACTTCAGGCAGTGGGTACGTTCTAACTGAAGTAGCAATGCTCAAACAGCAACGAGATCAGGGAGAAGAGTATCGAGTAAGTCTTTCCGATGTCGTTTGCATGCCTAAAAGGCATCAGAAATACCAACGACACGGCATGATCGTTGCTGTGCACGAAAATGAAGCGGTATTGGAGAAACTTTTTTCGGATGAAAACACTTTTAGAAAGCCAGTGGATGTAGACTTCCTTGATCCGAACACTATTGCAGTATTACACGAGAGTGTAGAAGTTCGCTACGGTCTCTTTGTGTGCTTGCGTGAACTCATGTGTGGTTTGAGAGAGGTAGATCAAACATCCACACGAAGACAAAAAGTTTAACTATCCACGTTCTGCCTATACTGCAGTGCTTCTGCTACGTGTGTCACTTCGATCGCTTCCGATCCCGCAAGATCCGCAATCGTCCGTGCGACTTTGATGGTCCGGTGGTAACCGCGCGCCGAGAGCCCCATGCGGGTTGCGGCCTGTTTGAGCAGTTGTTGGGACGCTGCGTCGAGAACGCAGATGGCGTCGATCTGCCGCACGTTCATTTCCTTATTCGTGGAGAGGGAAAGGCCGGCGAAACGTTTCGCTTGTTGCTTGCGTGCGCCGAGCACGCGTTGAAGAATGACCGAGGTACTCTCGGTGTTTGAGCGGGGCTTCTTTTGTAAATCGTCGATGTCAACAGGCTGCACGTCGATCGTCAGATCGATGCGATCGAGGAGCGGTTGACTGATGCGCCGTTGGATTTTTAGTTTCGATGCCCCCGCATATTTCGGAGGATTCATGGCGGCGACCATGATGAAGTCCGCAGGAAATGTGACGGACCCGTGCGCACGGGTGATCGTGATAGTGCGATCTTCCAGCGGCTGCCGCAACACTTCTAGTACTTGCGCAGGGAATTCCGCAAGTTCATCTAAGAAAAGCACGCCTCGGTGCGCGAGGCTGATTTCTCCGGGGCCGGGTACCTGTCCGCCGCCGACAATCGAGACGCCGCTTGCAGTGTGGTGCACCACGCGGAAAGGCCGAGAGGAAATAAGTGGGCTGTCATTTGGCAGTAAATTGGCCACCGAGTAGATCTGACTGACTTCGATGGATTCTTCCTGCGTTAGCGGCGGAAGAATTCCCCGAAACGCTTTGGCAAGCAGAGTCTTACCTGCGCCCGGTGCGCCACTCATCAATATGTTATGCCCGCCCGCCGCCGCAATCTCCAGTGCTCTCTTGCAGTGTTCCTGTCCGCGCACGTCGGCGAAATCGATCAGATCACTGTCTTCTTGGGGGCTGCACGCAGGAGGAGCGATCTTCTCCGGTTGAGCCTCACCTGTCAGAATATTAATCAATGTACGCAGATCCGAAACCGCAATGACATCGATGCCCGGAATCAGCGCCGCCTCTGCACCGTTTGCCGATGGTACCACCAATGTTTTGATCCCCCGTTCACGGCAGGCGATCGCCGCGGGGAGCACCCCGCTCACGTGGCGCACGCTGCCGTCAAGTGCAAGCTCACCGAGGAACGCCGTATCTTTAAAGACTGCAGGTGGTATGGCGCAATCTCCACTGGCAGCGAGAATCCCGAGTGCCATCGGAAGATCAAACCGCGGCCCGATTTTCCTCAAATTCGCCGGTGCGAGATTCACGGTGATCGTGCGTCCGCTCGGTATACGGAACCCTGCGGAATGTAATGCCATCCAGACGCGCTGTTTACTTTCCTTTACAGCCATGTCACCTAACCCGACGATGACCATGCGGTCTTCTCCATGCGCGGAGGCGACTTCTACCGTGATGCTGTGGCAATGGAGGCCGATATTCGTAAAAGAATGAAGCTGAGCAAGCATGATGCAGAGTGTACTTGCGTACACCTCTTGATGTCTATAGACTGACCACAAAGTTCGGTGGACATTCGTACACTTTCCTTCTCTAGTTATGACAGAACACTTCGTTATAGGGTCGCGTGGCGAACAAGTCGCGACGACATATCTGTGCTCAATTGGTTACGACATTCTCGCGCGCAATGTGCGCTTGGGACACGACGAGATCGACATTATTGCGCGTGATCCGCGCGATGATGTCATTGTTTTTGCCGAGGTGAAGACGCGTGCAAGACGAAGCGAAAACTACTGGCCTTCCATGAACATGACGTGGGAGAAAAAGCGTTGCATGCGCCGCGCCGCGCGGCGGTGGATCTCACAGAATAATGAGCAGCGCGGCTATCGATTGGATCTCGTCTGTGTTGCGGAAGAGAAAGTCGTCGATCACCTCATCAATGTTGGGTGGCATGATGATGGATAAGAAAAATGAGCAATGAGTGAGGTCATTTCCACAGACTTCCTGCTGCAACCGGTTCGTCGCTTTCAATCCAACTAAACGCCGAGGAGCCGTCACTCCAGCGCACACTGCCGAGTTCTCCGGGAATATTCGTCGTACTGATGATGCCGGGCTTAGCAAGATCAATCTGAAACTCCTGATTGTTCACGCTTGCATCGGTATCGATTGTTCCGAGTAATTGCACCAGAGTGCCTCCTTGATCGATCGCGCCAATACTGACAGGGATGTTCTCACAATTGATCGTTGTTTCGGCCTCGACGGAACACGCGACGGTATCTGCGCTTCGGTTGGAACCGAGAGAGAAGCTCGAAAGAAGCACGCCGCGCTGCTTACTGATTGTAAATACCAAGTGCTGCACCTGCATTTGCGCATCGCCCACATGCTCGCCCTTGATCTCGAATGCAGCGAGGCGGACGTTTTCCCCTTGCTCCATATCGACAATCGAAGGCATATCGTTACGCACCGAAGTAATACGACCGAACGCGGTCTGATGTGCGGGGTAGGACGTATCCTGTGCGACCAACTCATATGTCACGGTATTGTTGCCGACCGGACGCACGTTCATGGTCACCGTTTTCACCTCCATGAGTTCCCCAGAATAGCCCTGACCATAGGCCTTAATCGTTGCCTCTATACCGAGTTCCTTGCCGCCGGAAGGCAGAAGATAATTTGATCCCGGATCCCTCTCTCCGCGCCACGTCATGCCTGTTTTATTGGTAACCACCGGTTTTAATTCTGCGATCTTTGTTCCATACGTATCAATCAGCCAGAGACTGCTTATATTTTTTGGCTCCCTGACAAATTGCACCGTTACATTCTCAATGGTGGCAGAGTCGCCCTGTGGCTGGAATGTGCCGCTTGCGATGATTTTGGTGGAGCCAAGGACGAGGAAGTGGCTGGTGGCGGAGATGGACTGAGAGGAGACCGAAGAGACAAAGGAAACAGAGGATGAGGAAGTAGAGGCAATAGAAGAAATAGAAGATGATTGTTGTTTTTCCTGCGCGATTACCAGATCAAAACTTCTTTCGGAAAGCCGGTATGTATCCAGTTGTCCCTCGAACTGCGCACGGTACGCAGCGGCGAGGCGCGCCATCTGCCCCCGCGTGAGCGGACGGTCATACTTGATGGAAGACGGCAATGCCGTTTTATTGAACTCCGCCGCCCGCACATACCCCGCATACCACTCCTCGTCCGGCGCGGAATAGGCAATGTACCCGTAGAGCTCTCCGAGTATTTTGAGTGCCTCTACATAATTGACGGAACGCTCCGGCTTGAAGGTACCATCGGGATATCCGCTGACCATGCCTCGTTTCTTGGCGAGACACACGTAGGGCGAAAACCAGTCTGCTGCGTTGATATCCGGGAAACATTTGTCGGCATCGGACGAACTGACGCGTACTTTCGGATAGCTTGCGAGTGCGATCTTCAGGAATTCCGCACGATTGAGTGTCCGTTTTGGTCGAAACGCCCCATCGGGATCTCCCTGCACGGCACCGACAGATGTGAGGAGGCTGATACCCGCCGCTTCGTCCGGATTAAACGGTGCATCGGTATAGAGCAGGCTTAAATTCCGGAATTCCAAAGCGAATACCTGTAGAGGTAAGATAAGACCGATAAAAACAAGGGCGCGCTTCATTGGTATTAATTGTAGCAAAGATATGCTGGACATAGTGTAATTTCTAGGCCAAAGAGTCGAAACGGGATATTCTTTCCTTGCTGGTCCCATAGTTCCCTCCTCCGTCCAGCAGTCTCTGGACTACGGCGGGCAGGCAATGGACCCGCCTTCGCTCCTTCGCTCCACTCAGGAGCTTCGGACGGGCAAGTAGAACGACCCTCTCCTACCTGTCCGCCGAAGCCTCGTCCAAATGTCCTTGTAGTTCAACGGATAGAACGACCCTCTCCTAAGGGGTAAATGCAGGTTCGATTCCCGCCAAGGACACCAAGAAAATTGGGCGAAGGCGGAAGGTGTAAATGCAGGTTCCCTGCCCGCCGGAGCCCGAAGGGCGTAGGAGGGGATTCCCGCCGAGAGCACCATTCGACTCGCTGCGCTCGCTCATGGTAAACCACGAAGTATGCGCTGCGGCTGACTCGCTCTCCCTTACTTATGATCAAGTAATCCCTGTAACAATTTTCGTGTGTTTGCTTTTAATGTAGATGCGTTTTCTTCTAATACTTTCTTAAACAAACCTGGACGCGATTGCGCAGATGAAAGCATCCTCTTAAATCCCACTATCAAATGTACAACATTCGCGGCGCAAGCACCGCTGAGCACGGCAGTCGTCATTGTTAAAAATGTGCTACCGTCCGGTAGTGTGTTACTCGAACTCTGCACAGCGGTATTGAGAAGTAAAAAGATTCCACTGGTAGTAGTTGCCCCTATCAAAAACGCAAGAGTAGTTGCACTTTGTTCGCATTCTTTTATCTCTTCCAATATTTTCGCCTTGCGTTGTTCTATACTATTCATAAAGGGCTTATTATAGACAAAATCTAGCTCAAGAATAGCTTATTTCCGAGATTTACCTCTTCGTAGGTAATAGACTAACCTTTACGCATGACAGATATCTATGATTTCCTGCAGAGGCAGAATATTCCGTACGAAAAGTATGAACACCCTGCTGTTTTTACATGCGAGGAGGCTGAGAAAATTGTTCCTGCGCTCCCCGGCGCACCGACGAAAAATCTTTTTGTAAAAGACAGGAAGGGCAAACTATTCCTTGTGGTTGTGGGACATGAAAAAAATGTAGATCTGAAAGCATTGGGGAACGTATTGCATGCAAAAAGTTTAAGCTTCGCCTCGCCGGAAACTTTGAAAGAGTATCTGGGCGTGGAACCGGGCTCTGCAACTATGCTGGGGCTTTTGACCGATACACAGAGTGTCGTGGAAGTCGTCATTGATGAAAATATCTGGCGCGCAGACGCCATTCAGTGTCACCCTCTGGTTAATACGGCGACTCTTGTTATTTCTCATGAAGGTTTGGAGGTATTTCTCAAAGCAACGCATCATGAAGCAAGAGTTATCGCAGTTCCTTGGCAGGATTAGTGCTTTTTTTGCCTTCTACTTGACTTATCAAGTAAACAGTATAAATTCAGAAATCCATTTACTATAATTTTTATGCCAGAAACAGACGATCGCATTGATGTAGAAGCTCATGACCTTGAGGGATGCAAAACCCCAAGACAATTCCTTGAACATTCAAAAACTGCGCAATTTTTGAGAGTTTATAATGAGAAAAGAAGGCGTGTGCATACTGATGCAGATGGTGAATTTCGTGAGATAACACTCGATCATATCAAGTGTAGTAAGGAACTCACGAGCCAACTTGCTAATTTCGCCATTCGAGAAGATGAATCTATAAGATTGAACATGCATCTGTCAGATACTCTGCGATCTACAATTCGGTCGGTACAGCATGCTTTGAATGAGATTCAATGGGAACAAGCTGATGACTCTCATTTGGATCAGGAGATGAAGTAGAATGATTGATTATTCTTGCATGGACTATCATTCGTTTTGTAACGATATCCAAAACAATAATTTTCTTGGGAGCGTTTCTCCCATATTAGTCACACCATCCAGTTTTCCTCCATTTGCTTCGATGATTTTTCGAGAAGCCGTATTGGTCTCGTCGCATGTAATCCGCACTTGATGGATACCCATCGTCTTTGCTTTTGAAAGCGCCATTTGCAATATTTTTGTCCCATAACCTATTTTGCGCTGCGAAGGACGAATCCAGTAACCGATATGGCCGCCAACATTGAGTAAATGCTCCGTTAGTTCATGACGGATCGTTGTTTCTCCGATGAAATTTTCGTCATCAACAAGCCAGTATGTTGTCGCGGGAATCCAGCCTATCGGAAGATGTTTGCCTTTTGAGTGATCGAGACGAATCTGAATGTATTCCCTGATATTTTTTGGCGAACCTACTTGCTCCCAAAATTCTAACCCCTCCGCTTCGCGCATTTCTTCCACTGCCGCCTTAAAACTTTTCTCGTAAACAGACGAAGGTGAAACCAGTCGCATGGCTTCCATGGTACCACCACTACTTCGCTACCCCGAATGCGTCGGTCAGGAAGACTTCGCTGCGGGGGTTTTTGCAGTCGAAATTGGGCTCCTCACCATCGTCCGCAGGCGTGCATTTTGCGCGCCACGAGAAAATCAACAGACGTATCGCGCCATCCTCCCCGTGCGGTTTTTGGTAACCCCAAATACTCCCGTCCACACCGTCTGCGTCTAGATTAAGGTACGGCGTCCAACCGTCTAACCGCACCGCGGCGTCGAGCTTCTCGCGGTAGTCAGAAAGAGTTTTCACCGAAGCAGCCATGACGGTTCCCGTTAACACGTATTCCTTAATTTCTATGCCCGCGTCGATGTCGAACATGATTACCTCCGGATAGTATCCGCGATCGGTATCGCCCCACGGAATATCGGGCGTTGCCGTGCGGATAGCATCGAGCAACACGGCGTCCTTTTCATCGAAGAACTGTGCTGGAGGTTTTGGCGTTGCATCGGAAGCCGCTCCTCCGCAGGCGGAAAGTAGTAACAGGCTACAAAAGAATATGGATCGCACTTGCATGCGACAATTCTCAAGTCATTGCAGACGAAAGTCAAAAACTCGCGTTGAATTCTTTACCGCGAAAGATAACCCGGCACGCCGATCCATTCGGGCCATTCCTTGGAAAGTGACTTAATGTACTCCTTCTGCTCGGTCGTCAGCGTTTCAAACCTTCTGCCGAAGAAGAACGACGAGAACGCGTTCAAGCGACCGATCCAGCTTGGCCAGCCGGGAAGCAAATCGAGCGATGGATCTTGTACATACTGTGGAACCGTCCATATCGGTGTTGCAAACTGCGTCGGGAAATACGCCGCGGCAGCGAGTGGCGTGAGGAGTGAACCAAGAAGTGTGAGGGTGGTGAGTAGTTTTTTCATATCGTAATCTTACTCCTTCGGTTCTAAAATCACCACCTCTCTACCTTCTGCGGGCAGCAATCCTTTCAATTTGTACTCGCTTGCGAGTTCCTTGCCCTGCGCTCCGACAATCTTTAAGAGTTCCATGAATGTTTTTTCGTCTTTCGTCGGGAGCGGAACGAGCACGCGCGGATCGACCTCGTCGACCATCTTCTGTGCGATCTTGGCATCGTCTGCGGGAATGCAGAGTACATCGACATCGCCGAGGAGCTCATACTCATGCGGGGACCAATCGTGCAGCGGTGTTGCGATGAATGCAATGCGTACGGTGCTGTCGCTGATGACGTAACTGACGCGCTTCCCCTCGTCGTGTCCGATGCCGCGAATGGCAATACCGTCGATGTCATACTCTCCCGGCCATGAGACAACGCCTTTTACGACCTCTTCCTCCGGAGCTCCGAGCAGGGAGATCTTCGCTTTTGCATCGGGCTTTTCCGGAAACGCCACAATCGTCTTGCCGTGCATATCGACTTTCATGGTGGGGCCGCCAAGAGAAGTAATGGTGATCACTGTTGGTAAATCTTAGGTGGGTGAACGCCTGAGGGCAATCAGAATGTTCAATTGTTCCATCACGCGATCTCCACTCTTGAATTCCCCGACGTTTTTATCGCCTCCCGAACCGCCTTCTCTTTCAACTTCTCCGCAACTTCCTCCGGTCCCGGTGTTTCCAGTTTCTCGATCTTCGCGCCGAGACTGCGGAGTTTTTCATCAAAATGATCGTAGCCACGCTCGATGTAGCGAACGTCAGTGATGATGGTTTGCCCATCGGCACAGAGTCCCGCGAGCACCATTGCGGCTCCGGCACGGATATCATTACTGGCAACCGTACGACCTCGCAGTTGCGTCGGACCGATGATGAGCGCCTGATGGGAATTGAGAATTTCAATGTGTGCTCCCATGTTCTCCAGTTCATATAGGTATGCCATTCTTCCTTCGTAGAGCCTTTCAAAAATACGACTCACCCCCGTCGCCTGCGTGAGCGCCACTCCAAGGGGCGCCATGAGATCCGTCGGGAATCCCGGGGCGATATTGGTGCGGACTTCGATGGCTTTGAGTGAAGAGAGTTCGCCGTCGATAAACAGCACGCGCTCTTGGGGATTAAATTTCCACACAACGCCCATACGCCTGAGCGTGTCCAGAAAGAACAGCAGGTCTTCCTCCTTAACGTCATGCAAGCGGATCTTGCCGCGCGTTACGACGCCGGCAAGCGCCATGGCACCGGCTTCCAGATAATCGAACGGCACCGTGAATTCCGCACAGGAAAGTTTCTTTTTTCCGCGAATAAGCAGCGTATGCGTACCGATACCATCGATCTCCACACCCATTGCCTGCACGAAACGCGAGACTGCTTGGACGTGGGGCTCCGCCGCGGCAAGTTCGATGCGCGTTTCGCCTTCGGTCAACGACGCAGCAAGAATGGCATTCTCCGTTGCCGTGACCGAGAATTCGGGGAGGATGACACGCGACGGCTTGGGTGCGCCCTGCAGGTGAAGCAATTCATCGGTACTGGTGTCCTCCGCGCCGAGCTGCGTCAACGCACTCACGTGCGCTGCAACCGGCCGTTTGCCGAGAACGCACCCACCCGGATAGCACATCTCCACGACCTTAAACCGCGCAAGCAACGGACCAAGTAAAACGATCGACCCCCGCAAACGCGAAACGAATTCGGCTGGGATCGGTTTGCTTTGAAGATTGTCTGTTCGAATACGCACAGTGCCGTCTTGGAAACTCGTCTGCGCTCCGAGATACTCGAGAATTTTCAGCATGGTTTTGGTATCGCGCAGGTACGGAACGTTCCGCAGCACCGTCTCGCCATCGCACAGAACAGATGCTGCGATCAGCGGGAGCGCCGCGTTTTTTGAGCCGGAGATCGTAACATCCCCGCAAAGGGGAATGCCTCCCGTGATCTTGTAGCGAATATCCATGGATGCTGATTATAGCGTAAAGATGCTTCAGGAAAGCGAAGAGAGTGGAAAAATAGTATTACGTATTACGTATTAAGTATTACGTATTGGATAATTATACTTAATTCTTAATTCTTAATACTTAATACTTAATACTAAACTATGAAGCTTCTCATGATCTCAGGCGATCGCTCCATTCTTCAAGGAAAACTTGGGGCGTTTTGGTACACGTTGCAGGAACTGCGCAAGCATTGGGATCGGATCGATATCATCTGTCCGCGCGTGCCTGCGAAGTCCGTTTCTGTTTCCGAGTCAGGTGAGCGTCTGGAGGGTGGTGCGGGTGCGGGTGGCGATGTCTTCTTTCATGCGTGCCCTCAATCTTTGCTGTTTCAGATACCGTGGATCGTACACAGAGGTGCGCATCTCATTCAGGAACACGGACACGATGTCATGACCGTGCATGAATATCCGCCGTTTTATAACGGCATTGGTGCCAAGCGACTCCACAAAAAAACCGGTATTCCCTATGTAATCGAAGTGCATCATATTGTCGGGTGGCCGCGGGCAGCGACATTCACTGAATGGATCGGAAAAAATCTTTCGCGCTGGTATTTGGCGCGTGATGTACGGAGCGCCGGCGCCGTCCGCGTTGTAAACAACAATGTGCAGCGGCAACTAATCGCATGGGGAATTCCGGAGAACAAAATTGCCGTTGTCTCTTCGTTTTATCTTGATAAAGATATCCTCAATCCAATCAACAAACCTCCCGTTTCTTACGATGTGTCGTTTTGCGGTCGATTGGTTCCCAATAAAGGGCTCCCCGAACTTCTCGAGGCAATTGCTCAGTTGCGTGACGTACGCCTTTTGATCATCGGCGACGGACCCGAACGGCAAGCGATGGAACGCAAGGCAAAGTCGCTCGGTATCAGTAACCGCGTGACGTTTCTTGGCTGGTTGCCGACACAGGAGGCGGTGAGTGGAGCCATACAGACCGCACGCATGTTTGTCATGAACAGTCGCAGCGAGGGTGGGCCGAGAGTGGCGCTGGAAGCCATGGGGTGCGGTATGCCCGTGATCGTGACCAAAGTGGGCGTGATGCCGGAGGTGATCAAAGACGGAGTGAACGGCGTGTTCACCACGGGGGAACCCGACGACTTGGTCAAGAAGATCGGTATGATGTTGCTGAATGAAACGGGTCGCGAAGCGATGAGTGCTGAGGCGAAAAATGTGCTGAAGCAGTTTGATCGGGAAACCCTTATCCGCGGATATGCAGACTTTCTCAAGCGTTTGGTATGAAGCTCCTCATTGTCACCCAGAACGTCGATCGAACCGATCCGATTCTCGGGTTCTTCCACCGTTGGATCGAGCAGTTTAGTCGTCGCTGCGAACATGTCACCGTGATCGGACAGAGTATCGCAGACGACCGTTTTCCAAGTACGGTATCCGTACGGAGTCTCGGCAAAGAACGCGGACTGTCAAAGCTGGCGCAGATTATCACCTTCTGGAGACTCATTGTTCGGGAACGCGCCGCGTATGACGCGGTATTCGTACACATGACTCCTGTCTGGATCGTCCTCGGTGCGCCGCTGTGGTTCTTACTCCGCAAACACATGTATCTTTGGTACGAAGTAAAACGGGGCAGCACATTTCTTTCGATCGCGCTTCGGTGCGTGCGCGTAGTGTTTTGCGCGACTGTGCAGGGAATCCCTGTACCCACGAAGCATCAGCGTGTTGTCGGGCATGGCATTGATACATTGCAGTTCACGCCGAATGCCGCGAAGCGCGAGCCGGGGCTGATCGTTGCTGTCGGGAGAATCACGCGTTCCAAGCGTTTTGACGATATTCTGCGCGCATTTGCGAAGCTGCCGAAGCACTGCAGCCTGACAATTGCCGGTCTCACCATTACCGAGCGTGACCAACAAGAACTTAAGTCCCTGCAGGCACTCATGCATCGGTTAGGCATTGCTGATCGCGTTTCGATCGGTGCACTGTCTCCCGATCAAATGCCTGATCTCTTCCAGCGGGCGGATATGGCTTTGCATGCGTGTGTCGGCGGGTTGGATAAAGTGGTGCTCGAAGCTATGGCATGCGGTTGTCCTGTTGTGTCGAGCAGCGAGGCCGCCGCCGGTGTCCTGCCGTCGCAGTTACGTGCTACTACGGAGAACATGACCACGAAAGCCGGTGATGTTCTCGCGCTTGCGCAGGAAAAGCGTGCGGTACTTTCTCAAGATCTTCGTCAACGGATAGAGAGTCACCATTCCATAGAGCGGTGCATAGCGGCAATGGTGGAGGAAATGGAGCGTCACTAGCTTGTAGCTTATAGCTGATAGCTTGTAGGCTTCTTTGTATGGACGCTCCGAAACTTTCCATCGTCATGCCGGTCTATAACGAAGAGCGCACGCTCCGTGAGATCATCAAACGCGTGTTCCATGCTTGCGGCGATATCGCCGAAGTGATTTTCGTCGACGATGGATCTGCGGACAATTCGCTCGGGATTCTCTGTGAGCTCAAACGGCAAAGCGATACGGTGATCTCCAAAGAGA
>CAYGDT010000035.1:0-14948 GCA_964348745.1 uncultured Candidatus Peribacteria bacterium | reverse complement strand
GTATACACTCTGGATGTAAAGTGTAGATAAAATATAAACTATTTATATATTTAGTCAATAATTTGGTTTGACGAACTACGCACAAAATCTGGTGGCAGTCCTAATCTGGTACAACAGCCTCAAAGATATCCCTTATCGTGAGATAGGCAGAAACGAGCCAGTTATGCCTTGCTACTGTGCATATGAACAGAGAGTAGTTCCCAACTGCTTACCGTTGGAGTTCCTTTTTCTCCATCTCTTTGAGCACCACTTCCGGAGAAACTTCTATTTTCAACTGTTCGAGTTCGGGATCTTTGCCTGCTGTAAGACCAAAATGGTCTGCAATGGCATCTGTCAGGCGAAGGATTTTTGTGATCTCGTATTCCGCAAGCAGATTGATCTGAAGATCCAGATCTGATCGCTTTTCACTGATCTCGGAGAGTCGATTCTGACGTACGAGCACGAATGTAGAAAGAAAAATTGCCTCGAGAGAAACGATCATCGTCAGGAGTCCGAACGGGAACGCATCGAAGGGCTTCAGCCCGAAAAGTCCCGTGTTCAAGAGAATCCATGCTGTGAACCAAAAAACGTGAAAATAGATGAAGAGTAAATTTCCGGAAAACTTTGTAATGACATCGGCTATGCGGTCTTTTGTAGTTTTCTTTGCTTCCAACTGCCGACGAATTTCACTCAAAGCCCGAATGTTACGATCGACAGCTTCGGCGAGATGTGATTTCCCTGCTGTGATTTTTTGTACCATGTACATAGTATATACCTCTGCAGCAAACTGCCTACCACTTCAGCGTAAGCCGACGTGGCATCATTAGGTGAAAACTTTGCAATTTCTGACATAAAAACTATAGGACTGCGTCTCAAAGTCATGCAGTATCAGTCCAAACCAAAACAATCGATCGTAGAGTCCGGAAATGAGTAAAATCAATGCCTAGACATATTTTTCACTTTTGTCGTTGTGATCTCCATTTCGCCACGTTACTCCACCGAAAGGACTATACTCACCGTTGGAAGTCTCGTTTCACCCCTCTGGAATGATCATTAATGCTGATTCTCTCCTACCGCACCTCAGGGAGAAAGTGCGCCCAACACAAAGCGACGCTTCTCGGCATTTTCTGTGCCCTGATTGTGGGAAGCGAACCAGATTGAACACTCTTGGCGACGGACGCAAGAAATGCACCGTCTGCGGCAAGAAGTTCCGTGTACATAAAATGACCGAAGGGAACAAATTGCTCCAGTGTGCAGAGATTCTCCTCTGCTTCTGCTTGGATTTCTCAGCACACAGAACTGCGCAAATAACACACCACCGGTATAAACTGGTCGCACTCTATTACGATCACTTCCGAAAGCTCCTTACAGAGAAGAGTCTCTCGCAGGAAAAAATACAGCTGCTCTCCGCCCGAAAAAGTAAGCCCGAAACCTCGCACGACACCTCCCGTTGTAGATGGTGTAAAAGCAAAATACGTTCCAGAGATGAAGAAGGAAAACCGCCCGTGTTTGGAGTGCAGTTACGGGAGAGTGGCGAGGTGTACATAGATCCGCTGAAAGATGAAGAAGCTGTCCTCCATTTCCATACGTTTGGCAGCAAGGAAGTGGCTCCCGGACGTCGTGAGGGCTATGCGGGCTTTATCTGCTGCGGCAAGTTTCATTGCTTTACAAAGGAAGAAACGGCGACGGACGGAGCTGAGCAAGTGTGGACATGGATCCGCGAGCGTATACGCAGCCACCACGGCATCTGGAAACGGAACACCGGTTTCTACCTAAAGGAATTGGAATGGAAATACAATAACCGGTTGCTCCACCCCGATCTGCAGGCACAGAAAATCATCGAATTAATGCCTATGAATTTTCTCACAAGCTGGCTGCAGAAAACCGAGACAACATCAGAAGCAAGCACCACAAAGCGTAGCCTCGTATGATGATTCGTCCAAAAGGTGACAAGAGTGCGGGATCCCGACGACTTCGTGTATTCGCAGAGACTTGCGTAAAAACTGCATGCGCGCATTCTTGTACCGCATCGCACGCAACCTGATCATTGATCATTCTCGAAAAAAGAAGGAGTCGTCGCTCGACGTGATGCGCGATGCGGGCTTCGATCCTGGCGTGGATCCCTGGTACCAAACGCATAATCGCCTTGATGCCGAACGACCCCTGCAGATGCTCAAGAAAATGCGGAAACCATACAGAAAAGTGTTGCATCAACGTTATATGTTGGGGCTTCGGCCCGCAGAAATTGCAAAGATCACCGGCGAATCCTCCAATGTTATCTCTGTACGCATCGCTCGAGGTCTCAAAAATCTGCGGGTCGCACTCGAAGAATCATCTCCAAGCAGCACAAGAACTTCTTCTTACTCTAGGAGTCTTACGAAAAGCAGATCATGAATACAAGAGTATTCCGAAGCCCGAATCATCGCATGCAAAAGCTGCCAATCACGGCGTAGCGCGCGCAAAGCCGGATGGTAGCCCCAAGGAGAATGAAAAAAACATCGCGAAGACCGGCTCCGCCGGTCTGCCCGCCCGAACGTACTGTTCGGTACGGGCGGGGAGCGATTCGATATAGGGAAAGGAGAGTCCGTGAGAGGCGTGTTACTGGAGAGTTTCTCGAAGCATATGCTTCAATGCCCCTTTTCCCTGTGTTGTCTTAAAGTATTTTTCTCTTCGCAGTGCATCTTGCTGATTTATATATATTTCTGCAAATAGCAATTCCCATGGTCGTTGTGACTTCGTAGAAGTGACACTCCCCTTATTGTGCGTTGCGAGACGTTGTTTCAGATCAGTTGTATATCCAACATAGAGCTGTTTATCTTGTGTGCTTTGGAGTACATAAACAAAGAACATAGTTTCGCAGTATGTGCTCTGCACAACTTCAAGACAAGTCCCGTAGTATGCACTGCGCTTCGCTTCGTGCAACTACAGGACACTCAGTATGCTTCAACGATTGTTGAAGTGGCTTGCCATGAAGTTGCTGAAAAACCCCCAGAGGGGTTTGAAGCATACTTCGTGGTAGCCCGTAGGAGAATCGAACTCCTGTTGCCAGGATGAGAACCTGACGTCCTAACCACTAGACGAACGGGCCACGCTGGCGCAAGTATAAGGAGCCTTGCGACCCGTGCAAGGAAATGGCATGAGGAATAGGCAGTGCCTTTCCTCTGTACGTCAATTTGCGGTATGTTAATGAGCGTTACTCCAACGACACTATGAAAAAATCAAGCTCCGGCGCTCTTACCAAAGAACAAAAAGCAAAACAGGATGAACGCTATCGCCAGCAACATACGTACGATTACATCATCATCGGAACGGGTAGTTCTGCTTTGACAGTAGGCGCTCTCCTCGCACATTCGGGGAATAAGGTCTGCATGCTGGAGGCACACGATCTACCGGGCGGTTATGTGCACACGTTTCGCATGGGAGAGTTCGGGTTCTGCGCGCAGGTTCACTACATTTGGGGTGCCGGTCCCGGCGGACGCGTCAACGCCTTCCTGAAAAAAATCGGATTGGAACGCGACATCACGTTCGAGCCTCTGGGCCCGGAAGGCTACGATCTGATGAGTATGCCGGACGGCAAGAAAGTGTTTATCCCCTACGGATGGGATCGCCTAGCCGAAAATATCGACAAGGCGTATCCCGGACAAAAAAAGAATGTGGAAAAGTTTTGCAAGATCCTCTCCGATATTCGCAGGGAACTCTCACTCCTACCCGAGAAAAAGATCACTCTCTGGGATTACCTGACGAAGTGGTACAAGTTTCTCACGCTGATACGGTACCGAACCGCAACCGTGCAGGACGCCTTTGACGAGTGCGGACTCAGTAAAGAGGCGCAGCTGGTATTGATCGCAAATGCCGGAGATCTCATGGAACCACCGAAAAACCTGTCGCTCTTCGTCTACGCGGGACTCTTTGGCGGGTACAACACGGGTGCATACTATCCGACCAAACACTTTGCATATTACATTCAGCGCATCGCGGATTTCATTACGGAGCACAAAGGCTGCCATATCTACTATGAAACCGAAGTGACCGAAATACGTACGGAGGGCAACCGTGTTCAAAGCGTTCGAACCAGTGACGGAAAAACATTCACAGCTCCGCAGTTTATTTGCAACATGGATCCGCAGAAAGCATCTAAGATGATCGGAAGAGAGAAGTTTCCAGCGGAAGATCTGTCACAGCTTTCGTACGAGTACTCTCCGGCAGGCGTCGTCATTTATCTTGGCCTGAAAGACGACATTGATTTACGCAAATACGGCTTTGGTAATTATAATATCTGGCATAATGAGCAGTGGGATATGAACACGATGTGGGACGAAATGGGTGCGATGAATTTCGAGAAGCCGTGGATATTCCTTTCGACACCGACGCTGCATACGTCCGAGGGTGGGGTTGCGCCCAAAGGCCATCAGATTCTTGAAATCGCATCGTACACCGAATATCAGCCGTTCAAAGATGCGATGGATAAAAGCTACAAGGACTACCTGAAGCTGAAGAATGCAATTGCCGATCGCATGATCGCGGTTGCGCAGGAACGATTCATTCCAAACCTGGTGAATCATATTTTGGTGAAAGTCGTTGGGACGTCGCTCTCCAATGAAGATTTTTGCTGCAGTCCTTTCGGTAATGCATACGGATCCCGCTTGATCCCCAAGAACATTTCAACAAGCAGATTGAAATCGAAAACGGCTTTTGAGAATCTGCGGTGGTGCAACGCCTCCAGCGGATGGCCCGGCGTGTACGGAACCGTGGTCGCAGGGAGCAATCTCTATATGGAGCTGACAGGTGACTGTTTCGTGCATCCTGCGGATATGCCTTCGGATGACGCGATGGTTGCACACGTACGCGCACGGCTCGATCGTGAAGCGACAATGCGACCGCGAACATGACACACTACTTCTATCTGGCGCGCTGCAGCGATGATTCGCTCTATGCAGGAACGTGTGTCGATCTGCGCGACCGCGAGGAAAAGCATAACGCTGGAAAAGGCGCGAAGTACACGCGATCACGAGGTCCTGTGAAGATTATCCATCACGAAGCCTTTGCCACGCTCTCCGAAGCGCGCAAGCGCGAGGCGGAGGTGAAGCGGTGGAAGAAGGAGAGGAAGGAAGTATTGATAGAAAAACAATGAGGGGAGATAAGAAGCTCACCCCAGCGAAACCACATCCGGCACGCCGCGAATAAAGTCCTGCGCAAGCGTGTAGGTATACGCACCTTGGTACGGCACGGCGATCGTGTCTCCTTCCGCGACACCGCTGCAGTGCAAGTAATAGCTCCAGATATCATCCGGCGTGCAGAGCGAGCCGTAGAGTAAGAACGGGATTTCGCGTTCGAGTGAAAATTGCGTAATGTTGAAGATCGGCACGTACGAAAAATACTGATACTTCTCCCAGCCGATCATATTCGTTCCGCCATCGGCAATGCCACGCTGATTGTCCTTGAGATCGATCAGTGTAAGCAGCATGTGCATGGTGCTATGTGCAATAAATCTTCCGGGTTCTGCAGCGAGAATGGCGTTCGGGAAGCACGGTAAAACACGCTCGCGGAATGCGGCGGCAATGGCATCAGCATATTCTTTGATCGGAAAAGCTTCGATAGAAATATATCGAGGATTGTAGGTATCATCCAGAATTGCAGCTATGTGGTCGTCACTGGCTAGAAAGTCCTGAATCTGCCGCGGATTCCAGCTATGCACACCTTCGAAGGACGGTGGGAAAAAACCTCCCCCTATATCGATCACGGTGATCCGCGCACGCTGTACCTCGCTCAGATGTTCCAATGCAGTCGCGGCGATCAGACGGAGCGTATCGGCATGGTCGGTTGAGAGCTCGCTCGTACTGATGTGGAAGTGAATCGCCATGCAGTCCAGATTCGGCAATGTCGATGCGAGCTCCAAAAGCCGCGGAAGATCTTTCAGCGGAACACCGAACTTGGTCCAGCCGCTCTGGTACGTGGTCTGGATGCGAATTCCGCAGCGCACTCGGACACCTATCTCCTTTGCAAGAGCTGCGAGTAAGCGTATTTCACGCTCGCTTTCCAAGTGTACGAGAACGCTCGCAGGATCGAACAGGATCTCTGCGAAATCAACAGCCGTTTTGGCAGGTCCCGTATAGACAATGCTCTTCGCTCCTGCGCTGCGAGCGAGCCGTAACTCACGAACACTCGAGACATCCAGAGTGACATCGTGCATGACGACTGCGCGTAGCAGACCTGCGAAGCTATTACTTTTAACGGCATAACACATCTGCAGAGGAACATTTGCTGCAATAAAAGCGTCCCGAAAGATCCGAATATTTGTTATGGCTTCCTGCTCATCGTAGACATACAGCGGCAAGCCGGGAGTTTTTTGTATACCGAGCAATGCATCGCGCAACGCAGGAATCTTCGGAAGCCGATCGACAATTCCATCGCGGAGCTGCGTCATCGCTGTTCAGTACAACAGAAAATTTAAACCATAGCAATTCTGTTATACTGACGATAACTCATGCCATTACTCTCGCATAGAATCATCTCCGATCCTCGCGAGTGCAAACAACTGTGGGAGGTATGGAGTCCCAAAGCGTCCCTCTACGATCTCTGGGAATATCGACAACCGTTTTTGGATGTCTATGCATTTCCACTCGCTTTCACGGTTTTTTCCGATGGTACGGACGAAATCGGCATGCTGCCATTGTGGCATGATACGACTGCAAACCGCTACCGATGGCTTGGTGATGTCGGCGACGAATTTGACTGGCAGGAAGACACTGCATTCTGGGTACGGGATCCATCCTATGTCCCTGCCATGCTGCAGACATTTGCGCATCCGCTCAGTCTGACGGCGTTGACGCCCGTCGCTGCTGAGCAGATAGGACCTCTGCCGGGACTCATAAAGATTGAGGCTAAATCCGTTCTTCCGCTCAAAAACATCCACTCCGTCGAAGACTATCTGATGCAGCTGCCGAAGAAACTACGGCAGAACACGCGCCGCGAGTGGCGCCGTGTTACGGAGCGTAACCCCGAACTGGTGCGTGATGATCGCAGTCACTTCGCCGATCTTCTGCGGCTGAATACCGCAACGTTCGCCGATTCCCCGTTTCATGATCCACGCCTCTGCAGTGTGTTTAGTGCCATCACACGGCAGCAAGATCCAAATACCTATCAAGTCTATTTTTTTACGCTCAAAGTAGACGGCATGATTGTCGGTGTCGATTGCATCTTTTTCTGGAATCACTGCTACTATCCGCTTCTCTGCGGATACGACAAAACTGCATGTCCGGGGATCGGCTACTACATGAACCTTGTTGATCTTGAGCATGCATTGACACTTGGAGCCGAGCGGATGGATTTCGGTGAAATTGAAAGAGGAACGCTCAAAGAGAAACAGTTCCCACTCATTGATCAATACAGGTATGCAACAACGTAAGCAACGCATTGCCATACTGGCCTACTCTGTCGACTGCCTGTGCATCGATTGGTCCGCTGTCACCGACTGGGAACCGTGGTGGCTAGTGCCCATAGACTCTGCCGAAGCAAAGTGGGTTGCACAGTTTCTTCCTGCGCAGCGCACGCTCTCTTACAGTAGCGAACCAACCATTGAGGACAGCAATGAAGCACTGTTGCAACACTCTTCGATAGCAGATGTCTTGAAACAAGCGAAGATCAAAGCATTGCTCTTCACCGATAGCATTACTCCAGGCATTCAGCGATGGGCGCAAGAAGAGGAAATCGCATTGGTTGGCGTACCGTTTGCACTGCAACAGCGCTTCGAAAATAAGGTGTGGTTCCATCAGTTTCTATTAGAGAATGATCTACCGCAGCCGCACGGATCACCGCGCACACTGCCTGCGCAGCGCGCTCTCTTACGAACTCCGTGCGTGATACAAGCACCGAATTCTTGCGGCGGCGAGCAGACCTACATCGCACATACTCAAGATCAGTTGAAAGAAATTCTCGATGGATTCACAGAAGATGCGCAGTATCTGGTACGCGATTTTGCAGAGGGTGTTCCGTACGGCATCACCATGCTTATGACGGATACTTCTCTGCGACTCTCTGTCCCGTGCCGGCAGTGCTTTTACCCATCATCTGCGGGACCGCTGCAATTTGCCGGCATACAGTTTATGGATACCGCTACACTCTCCGAAACGCTTCGCCTGCAGCTCGAAAAGATCTTTCTTCAGTGCGGAAAACTACTTCATGCCGCCGGCTATCGCGGCAGCGCAAATATCGACTACATCGTGACGCCGAACGACGATGTAGTACTCCTCGAATGCAACCCCCGTTTTACGGGCGCATCGACGAATCTCTGCCTGTTCCCCTCTCTCAGCGCAACTGCAACATTTGGCAGTGATTGTCTTGCATGCTGGACACAGACTCCGCGGCCAAATCTGCTCGAAAAAAGCTACGGCATACCCATCAGTAGGCAATGTTCCTCCATGCTGTTTCTCTATAAATCTCAACTGACTGCCAATGCTCCGGCAATACAAACACGGACTTCGGGTACATATACATTGGAAGCCGGAGAACTTATTCTGCATTCTCCTGATCCACGTTGGCTGCAGGGCAAAGAGGACGGTATGTTTCTCTTTATCGATCCTGATGCAATGAAGAGCCAAAATCCGCATGATCCGATCGTGCAGATCAGTGCCGCGCAACCGTTGTTTCATCCTGAAGGAGGTCTGAATGAACAAGGTAAGCACTTGCTTGCTGCATTGGATTGATCATCCGCACTCTGGGCTTGACGCTTTATAAACACCTCCATACGATTGAGCTATGCTCTACTGGCAAAACATTCAGAATAAAGGAAAGGGCGTATTTTCTGATACACCGATTATGAAAGGAGATGTCATCGAGATCTGTCCGGTGTTGCCATTGTCTCGTTCAGACGCTGCCATTGCGTCTACAACGAACATCGATAATTATATGATAATTTGGGATGATGGATCGCGTTGCCTCGCATTCGGTTACTGCATGCTCTATAACCATAGCGGTGATCCGAATGCCCGTTTCGAAGAAGATTCTGAGAATCAGACGCTGACACTGATCGCACTGCGTGCTATTCCCGCCGATGAAGAAATATGTTTCGACTACACGGGAAAAGGACGCGACCTTATATTTTCAGATGAACAGTGGCTCTTTGCAGACACCATGGAACCGTACGTAGTCTAAAGGTATCCCCACGACCAAAGCTTGTCGCTATCTTCCATCCAACGATCGCCGATATCGGTGCGATAATACATGTTGGGGATGATGACGTTTTGAACACGTGAGTACATTTGACGCTGTGCATCGCGCATGGTCATGCCCGCTCCCGTCACCACGAGAGCGATCCCCTCGCTACCCGTTACTAGCCACTCATTGTTGATGAGCTGGAGATCTTGAATGTGCATGCCATCGCGTGATTCTTTCTTAAACACAACCACTGCGCCTTCGGAAAAAACATCGAATGTTTTAGGGTCATCATATGGAAACGGCGGCACAACGATCAGTACACCCACCTGAAACCCGCGCCTGGTTCGAATGATAAAATCTTCACCGTTTGCAAGTTTCCAGAGAATATCTCCCATAGGGTCGAGAATACCCGCCTGCTGAATAGTGATCTGCGGATAACCGAAACGACAGGTGAACTCCAAAGGATAAATACCGTTGCTGTTGACGATACAATTCACATCGATACAGCCGACATAGCCTTCCTCCGCAAGAATCGGTTCCAGTTTGCGCAACGTTGCTTCGAAAATAGGATTGCGCGGTGCCCAAAACATACTGGTGCCCATTTCTCCGGTAGAAACACCCAACTCTCCGGGAAAGAGTTTTTTATGCTCAAATGTAATGTTGATCGGCATGATGAATTTCTTTCCGTTAAAGAATGCGGCAACCGAAATTTCGACACCGGACATCACACGCTTCTGCAGCTGGAACGCCTCAATTTCATCTCCCCACGTATGCTCATAGGCGCCCAGAACACGCACCACATCGCTACCATCCTCTTCCTGTCCTACAAAGAGCAGCTGCTTATAATCCTGTATCGCACCCGATGGCTTGATGACATAGCGATCAGGATTCAGCTGCACGTGCGTGATAGCTTCTTGGAAAGAATGGAATTCCTGATATTTCAAAATCTTGACTCCGTTTCTCCGCAGTTCATCCTGACCGAAGGATCGACCGAGTTCCAAACGATCGGTGTACGGCGTACCGCCAACGACACGCTTGCCTGCGGCGCGCAGCTGCTTTGCTTCTTCGCCGCTCCCCACATGATCGAAAACAATAATATCCGCCCAATCTACGCAGGACTTCCAATCCTCTACCTTCTCTACGAAACCATCTCCGATTTCTTTTTCCGATACTTTTTCCACGGCCATACGTACAGCATGCCCTTCCTGTGCGATCGTCCAAGCGAGATCGAGGATAGCTGCGTCCTTGGAAACGAAGAGAAAGTTCCGTGGTTCGGGTGCTAGGTTCATGAAGAAAAAAGAGACAGAGGCAAAAATTATAGAACGACACATGAGGAACACAACTCAAAATACTTTCGCGCCTGCATACAAAAAGCCGGACTTTCGCCCGGCTTGAATTGTGCGTGAGTGTATGAACGCTTACGAGCGTGATGCACTGAAGCATTCACGACAGAGTACCGGCTTGCCGCCCTCCGATTCCGGACGTGGCTTGAACGGTACCTGGCAATCTGCACCGCACTTGGCGCAGACAGCGTTGTGCATTTCGCGAGGACCACCCATGCGGGTAGCCTTTTTCGCAGCACGACAGTCCTTGCAGCGCTGGGGAGCGCTCAAGTCCTTGGAAGCGTAAAACTCCTGTTCGCCTTCCGTGAAGACGAATGTAGCACCGCAATCGCGGCATGTAAGATCCTGATCTGCCATACGAATAGAGAAGGAAAAAAAGTAGACAAATCCTTCTCTAAGCTTTCTTCGGTTAAACGACGAACACTATCGAAGGATGTACAAATAATATGCCATCCGCAGCCACGGTCAAGAGGCTTCGTGCTGATTTTAGTGGTGATAATGACTCCCTTTGGCAATTTGCAGCGCTCTGTAGAGCTGTTCAAGAAACACGACTCTGCAAAACTCATGCGGCAGAGTCATATCGCTGAGCCTGATCACTTTATCCGCCCGTTCCATGACGGCAGGCGTCAACCCGTAGGCGCCACCTATGATGAAAAAAATCTTCTCTCCGCGGTCAACGCACGCACTGATCGTTTCGGAAAACTGGATCGACGTCATTGCTTTTCCTCGCTCATCGAGCACCCATACGTGTCCTTCGGACTTTTCAAGTTTCTTGATGATCGCATCCGATTCCTCCGCTGACTGTTTAGTTGGATCTTTCTGCTTGCTGGCAGGCACCTCGAAAACATCGATCTGCATGCGACCCAGATACTGCGCGCAGCCTTCTTTGATCCAAGAAGTCTTGATGGAGCCGACTGCGAGAAGAGTTACATGCATGCAAACACCGTAAATGAGCAATGAGCAATGAGCAATTGCATCCTCTACTTCTTCTGCAGCACCGCTACCGTCTCGATGTGCGAAGTGTGCGGGAACAGATCCACCGGCTGCACGGAACGAAGCTCGTAACCGGATTTCAGGAACTCACCGAGATCCCGCGCAAACGTCGCTGTGTTGCATGATACATAGATTACCTTTTTTGGGCCGTGCTCAATGATCGCTTCGCGCGCCTGAGGGTGCAGGCCTGCGCGTGGCGGATCGACCACGGCGACGGTGAAAGCGTACTTTCCACCGGGCTTCAATTGGTTATTGAGCACCTGTTCCGCGCGCCCTTTGTAGAAACTGATGTTACCGATACGGTTTTTCCCCGCACTCTTGAGCGCATCTTCCACAGCAGTCGGGTGGCTCTCCACTCCGACGACCTTTTCGCAAAACCGTGCGAGGTACTGCCCGATCGTTCCCATGCCGCAGTACGCATCGAGCAGGGTATCCTTGGAACTCAGGTCGGCAGCATCGGCAATCGCGCGGTAGAGTTTCTCGGCTCCGAGCGTATTGGTCTGAAAGAAGGAGAAAGGGGAAATGTCGAACGAAAGATCGAACAGCCGCTCCGTGATATACGATTGCCCGGCCAGCGTGTGGACCTTGGGGAGTTCCGGCTTGTCATTGACGCCGTGATTCTCAATGATCAATAAAGATTTCAATCCGCTCCTGCCGGCGAAACGCATAAAGTGCTGAAACAGGGGTTCCAGTTCTTTCTTTCGTGCCTTCATAACGAAACCGATCATATGTTCTCCGGTCTGCACACCACGTCTAAGAAGCAGGGACCGGAGCATGCCCTTGTGGGTTTTTGGATTGTAAACAGGAAGGTTGGTTTCCCGCATGAAGCGATTCACGTCTTGTATCAGCGATCCGATCTGCTCGTCATAGAGATGGCATTCGGAAATCGGCAACACCGTTTCCCAGCAGCCGGGCTGATGAAAACCAATGCTTGGATCCTCATCAAAGTAAATACGCTTACCATTCCTGTCCTCTGCACGCATGGTGGCGTATCCGAAACTCAATTCCAGCTTATTGCGGTAATGAAACACTTGAGGGCTGGGAATGATCTTCATGACACGACCGGCAAGTTGCGCTCTGAGCGCTTCGTCGACAGGCGTAAGGTGTGAAAGCGTCTCGCGGACAATCTCCTCTTTGTAGTCGATCTGCTTGTTATAGGGAAGGTTTTGCCATGTACAGCCTCCGCAATCGTGAAAATGCTGGCAACGGGGTTGGATCTCATCCATGGATTTCTTCACTACCGAAAGAACCTTGCTCTCCAGATACCTCCCTTTGTTCTTAAGAATACGAATTTTGACCTTCTGACCTGGAACAGTGCCCGGAACAAAGACCGTCAGCCCATCAATATGAGCAAGTCCAGCTCCCCCGAAGGTGAGCTTCTCGATCAGCACTGTGTGCTCTTGGCCTGGTTTTACAGCACCGGAAGCCATATTTTGACCTCCAGAGCCCTCTAGAGCCTCTGTCGTATCCATTGACTTTTTATAATAATTATAGTATAAATACTCCCTTTTTTACGCAGTTGTGAGAAGCAAACCTTTCTACATCTTCGGCATCGTCCTCTCCTTCGCTATCGCCTTCTCGTCTGTGCTAAGCGAGAGTATAGCAGGAGTAAAGAATTTGGCAAGCCACGTCGAACAAGTTTCGACAGTGGCAAGTCACGTCGGACATGTTCCGACAGTGGCAAGCACGAGTAGTGTGGAGCAGGCTTCCGAGAATGATCATGCGGCACCGACGAATTCCTACTATTACTACCGTGCGCAAAAGCGGATTCCGGCAAAGGTGAAACGCACGATTCCTGTAGCGTCAGCGGCTCCTGCTGTCGCACCAAAACCACGTGTTACCCTGCTTGCATCCATTGACCAGCCCGATATCCAAGAAAAACATAAGCTCATCGCAAATGAAGTCTTGATGGCGCTGCCGGCACAGTGCCGCAATACATTGCAGAATTTCTACGTGAAGTACACAAAGCAGGATCGACGCGGCCTCGCGGGAAAATCGGTCATTATTTTAGACGGAACGGTACCCGATGAAGAGTTTCGAGCATTATTTACGCATGAGTCCGGTCATAACTTCGATATAGGATGCCTTGAAGGAACTGCGCCGGCAGGCAAGAGCGCATTCTCCAATGAGAACGAGGCAATCTACAAAGACGACCCCAGTATGGGTTTCTATCGAATCTCTTGGATCACCAGCGCCGTGCAAC
Source organism: uncultured Candidatus Peribacteria bacterium (assembly GCA_964348745.1). Classification (GTDB taxonomy): domain Bacteria; phylum Patescibacteriota; class Gracilibacteria; order Peribacterales; family Peribacteraceae; genus CAYGDT01. The sequence continues at coordinate 1,277 of CAYGDT010000035.1, read as the reverse complement.
GCAGTGATAGTCGTTCGGAAGATTTTGTCTCTGGGTACGCAAAAGCGGATATCTTCGAAGATTTCGCAGAAACCTTTGCGTACTTCGTACTGCAAAACAACGCATTCCTGCAACGTGCGCAGACGAACGAAGCGCTCGCCAGGAAATATGTCTGGATGCGCGATACGTTGTTTAACGGACAGATTCCTGAAGTTGCAACAGGGAAATCGGAAGTGGCGAAGAATCCGCCATGGGACGTGACGAAGCTGCCGTATGAATGGCACCCGAAAGCCACACTTGTTCAACGGTAAATACGAGTATTAAGGGGTAAGTATTAAGGGGTAGATGCGTGCCGTCGGCAATGTGTGTGCGTGCCAACGGCACGCATCTACTATACGTAATACGTAATACGTAATACGCTATACACATCCATCCATGCGCTACCGTCTTCTTCTCTTCGTTTGGCTCCTCACCGATCTCGCGGTCTTTCTGAAAGCGTACGCACTTGCGTATTTTCTACGTGTCGGGTGGATTTTCTCGACCGACTTTCCGTTCAGAAAATACATCACGGTCGTCGCGCTCATAGCACCGCTCTGGCTGATCGTACTCATGACAACGCGAACGTTTGCTTTGACGAGGTCACAGGGAAGCGTACGCAATGCCGCCTACATCATCTACTCCTCCGTCGTCGGAACGTCGCTCTTCGCGCTCGGCTATTATTTTATGTACGGGCTGTTCTTCAGCCGCATGCTGCTTCTATATGCGCTGATCATATCGACATGTGCAACCTGGATCTGGCACCTGCTGTATAGTTTCTTTCTGAGAAAAATGCTTCGGAGGAATCCTCCGTCATTTCCTACATTGATCGTCGGTGTGACGCGCGAGTCGCGGGAACTTATCGGAAAGCTCAACAGGGCAGGAAGCCCGCTGACACCCGTGGCAATCCTTGATGGCAGCGGCTGTAAAGACACCGCAATCGACGGCGTCCCCGTCCGTGGCAAACTTAATAAACTCGAACAGGTGCTTGGCGAAGGCATTACACACCTCATCCAATGCGCGGACCTTGAGCAATCTCTCAACCTCTTAAGCGCGTGCAGGCAGAAGAAAATCACGTATATGCTCCTTCCGTCGGTGCTCGGTATCATCGAACGGGATGAAAAGGTGGAGGCGTTGGAAGGCCAACCTGTGACGATGGTTGGCCCGAAGAAGGGAATCCTGATGTGGTTTTTTCAATAGGGAAAACTGCATGAAATGAACGCCAAGCAATTCCAATATTCCAATATTCCAATATTCCAATA
>CAYGDT010000034.1:0-15176 GCA_964348745.1 uncultured Candidatus Peribacteria bacterium | reverse complement strand
GATGGCGCGGCTCTGCTGCAATTCCAGCTCCAACTGCGCATTCGTCAGCGAACGCAGGTCGTCTCCCGAGTGGCCGCCACTCTCAACATCCTGACCATTGGCAAGCAGCGTCATGACCGTCTGCACATCAATGCCGGCTCCAAGATACTTCGTCTGGAGAAAGAGCGTCGCTTGCACACCACTGATGCGCAGCGTATCGGAAACTTCCTTCACATTGTCCGGTGTGACATCGGAAACTGCAATGACCACTGTCTTTGGGTCCAGCCGAACGTCGCGTTCCTCCTGCGACAAGAGAAGTTCGTAGAAATCACGCATTGTCCACAGCGTATAACCTTGCTTCTTTAACGCATCAAGCTGCTGCGGCATCATGTTCAATACTCCCTCCTCCGCTAACCTGTAATGCACAACCGGAAGATGGAACGTGCCCTGCCGGACGAGGAAATTGGGAGTAAACGGCGTAAGATACTGCACCGCAACGTAACCGTCTCCTCCGGCAAACGGAATGCGCGCCCAGACGGCATCCATGGAGAGCGGCCGGACGAACGACTGACCCGGTAATTCGCCGATCTTGTCGCTGTCTGCATCGGTAACTTTTCGGACGTTGAGGAAACCGAAATCTACGAAGTAGAGCCCCTCGTACTTCTTCTTCTGCGCTTCAAGCTCTTTCTCGGAAACCAACTTGCTGATATAGCGAGCAGAGACGTAGCCTTCGCCGCCATTGTAGGCGATTTTCGCCCATGCGGCATCGACGAACTCAATGACTTCAGCCGTGTCGCTACGCTCCAACCTGCCGATGTGCGAAGCAGTGATGCTTGGCTCAGACCGAACGTTCAGAAACTCATTCGTGACTCGATAGAGATCTTTGACACCCTGACTCTCTTCGCCGGTGCGCATTGCATTAAACTTGTCGATGGTTCCTACGTCGATCACCGGAGGAGCGGTCTGATCCGAAGCCTGAGGATTCATCTCCAGTCGCGGGATAAAAGCGCCGGTACCATCCGAAACAAGCTCTTTGACAAGTGAAAGATCCTCTGCAGAGAACGTAAACTCGTCTGCCTGCGGGATTGGAGACGGTTGATTGCCTCCGCAACCGGCAAAGAGAATGCCGAAGGATGCGACGAGTAGAAAGCCGACAAACGGACGAACGGGAGCAGTTACTTTTGTACGACGGTGGGTGCGGTAGTGTGCCATATTACATACGGTCGGGAACGTGAATAGTAAGAAGGCCTGCGCCCACTTTGAGGACGTCGGCAGTAAGGAGAGTAAGAAAAACGCGGAGCGTCCTCGCGGGCTCAGGAGCTTTGAGGATCGGCTCTTCGTTGTAAAAAGCGTTGTAGTCTTGGCAGAGCGAGTACAGATAATTGGCCAATACATGCGGCATGTGGCCTGTACGTGCATCTTCCAATACACGATGAAACTGCAACAACGTATTAAAAAGCAGTCGCTCTTTCTTCGAAAGATCGTCGATCTTTTTCGGCTCGTTGACACTCCCCGCCTTGGCGATGACACTACGCGCCCGGGCATGCGTGTACTGCAAATACGGGGCGCTGTTGCCGTCAAAGCTCAGAAATTTCGTCCAGTCGAATACCATATCCATTCGTCGATTCTGACTCAGCACACCATATGCTACTGCTCCAACGCCCATCATTTCTGCCAAGCCATCGGCATCGTCCGTTTGGATACTCTCTCCATGCTCTTCTATAAGCTTCTGAGCGCGATCAACAGCTTCGTCCAATACGTGTTCCAACCGCACGATATTTCCTTTGCGCGTACTCATACCTTTGTCTGCAAAACGCATACGTCCGATGATAATGTGCTCCCAGTGCGGCAAATCATCCCAGAGCATGTTTCCCATCGCGATCAGTTGCTGAAAATACAACTGCTGCGCAACATCCACAACGTGATACACCGCCTGCGGGTGCCATCGTTCTATGCGATAGCGAATCGTTGCGAGATCGCGCGTGTGATAAATAGTCGCCCCATCGGCTTTGAGAACAATCGCAGGAGGCAAGCCCGTCTCCTCCGGGAACTCCGCGATGAGCGCCCCTTCCTTCCCCTCTGTAAACACACCCTTCTTTTTCCCCTCCTCAATAATCGGTTGCATCATATCTTCATACAGACTTTCGCCATGTTGGTGTTCAATATCGACATGCAGCCGCTTATACATAGCAAGCAACGCCCGCATGGAAATATCGACTGCTGCCAATCGGAAAGTCTGCATTTCTTTATCGCCCTTCTCTAATCGCGCGAACGCAGCGCGTGCTTCATCCTCCAATGCCAAATCTTTTTCTGCTTCGTTATGAAACTTCACGTAGAGATCAAGCAGGTCATCAATGTTGCACTCATGTACAGGCTTGCTGCCCCACTTCTTATACGCAACGTACAGTTTGCCAAACTGCGTTCCCCAGTCACCGATGTGATTCACTTTCACGACATCGAAACCTTGGTGTGCTTCTATATTGGCAACGGCCTGTCCGACGACCGTTGAAAGAATGTGGTGAATCCCGAGAGGCTTCGCGATATTCGGACCTGAGTACTCCACAATCACAGGCGCCTCTCCTTTTCTCTTCACCTTCGCCGTACATGCCGTACGCGTTTGTGCGAGTGCATCAAGCAGTGCCTGCGGCGTCAGCCAGATATTGACGTATCCGGGACCTGCAATTTCCGCCTTCTCTACCATCGGATTTTTAGAAAGCGCTTCCACGAGCGCCTGCGCAATCTCTCGTGGGTTCATCCCTGCTTTCTTTGCCATCTGCATGGCAATTGGTGTCGAAAGATCACCATGCTCCGCATCCTGTGGACGCTCCCAAGACACTGCGCAGTCACCTGCTCCAAACTTATCGGAAAGCACACCGTGTACTGTGGTGGAAAGCGTGGAAAACATAGAAGCAAATCCGTACGAGTGAACAAAACTGATACTCAGGAAGATAGGCAAAAGTTAGCACAAGTTGATAGGCTTGCCACTTGAAAACAATATTTGATCTTGCATACAGATTATACTCATGTCTTGAACACAAAATGTATGCACGTTCGTCCACCACGTAAAGGCGCGTCAGCGACTTTACGTGCCACGTAGCGGCACTGCCGCTTTACGTGGCCATTGCTCGCGCCCACGTGGCGCAGCCCATCTGAATAATTCAATTGATCACTATTGTTATTCAAGGTGAAAAACGGTAAAATACTATGATGATTTGCCAAAAGAAAGCCGTTGCGATATTCACGCTCCTCTGCCTCACACTCAGCGGATGTTCAAGTAACACAACTGAAGAACCCTCCGCTGCAAGTAGCGCAAAAAGTGCGATAGCAATTATGCACTTCCTCTCCAGTCAATCCACACGTCAAAACCGTCCGAGTGCAGCACTTGGGATGTTTACGGGTATCTATCTCGCGCAGGGAATCTTCCTTACTGTTGTGAGTGCGCCTTCGGGTATTGCATCCATTGCGCACATTATTCAAGGGCAGATCAGTAGCACGACGGATGAAAACTATGCTCTCTTGCAGGAAGTAGGAGACGTACTGCAAATCAGTATTGTCGACACCCTTAACCGCAGCTCCGACAGACTGAAAACTCTCGACGAATACATTAGTTCTCTGCGAAGTACTGGACAGCTGATCGAAAGAAAAATAACAGAACTCGAAGCACTGGATAAGGAGCAAAAAGCACAAGTCTCAGAAGATCGCACCGCTGCCCGCGATGTGGAGCGATCATTGAATGAAGCTCTGAACAAAAAAGATTATGCCACAGCTGCGCAGTACGAACGGCAAGTTGCCGACGCGAAAGCAAAGTATGGGGAATCAACGACGTTAGCAGAGCAGACCAAAGACATGAAAAGCCGCTTCTCAACCCTGTATGACGTGACAAGAGACCGGCTCCAGGTACTGGAGAACAATCGAGAAATCTTGATTGCAGGGCTGCGGGTGATCGATTTACCGGGTATTGCCGACTACAACATTCTTGAAAAAGGCAAATCCTGGCGTACACGAAAGGGTTCGAGGATTTTTGATAGTCCACAGAGTATTCAATAGATCCGCCGTATTGGTGATCTGCGTGCACAGAGGCAGAATCTGCATGTTATTGATCCATAGAGCGATTTGTGCTATAATTTAAGGATTCTATGGAAACAAAGCCTCAACAGCAAAAATCGTCCTCGGCAACGTTGCTCCTGCAGGCATTCGACGACCTGCTGGGACTCCACAAGAAGACGACGGCAGCGCTGCAGCATGCAAACAAACGCGAGCTGACATCGGAGGAACACGAGACGATTGCCCACTACGAAGAAGGTCTGCAAAAGACGCTGGATCTTATTGCACCTGCGGGCATGGAAATTCACACGACGGAACTACTGCTCAATGACCAATACGCTAGGACACTCTATGTCTACAACTGGCCGAACTATATCTTCCCCAACTGGCTGAGCCAGATCATCAACTTTGACGCGCAAATGGACGTGACGCATTTCATCTACCCGACCAGCAATAAGGTCATTATGAAAATGCTGCGCAAGAAAGTTGCGGAAATGCGATCGAGCATCCGCATTCTTGAACAGCGCGGCATTGTCCGTGACCCTTCATTGGAGGCAGCACTGCAAGACGCGGAGGAACTGCGCGACCTGCTGGCGCGCGGACGCGAGAAACTCTATCAGTTCGGGATGTACATCACGATCTATGCAGACGACGAAGACAAGCTCAAGAAGCTGCAAACAGACATAGAATCGCTGCTCGGCGGAAGGTTGGTGCTCAGTAAGCCTGCGTTCCTGCAAATGGAACACGGTTGGATGAGCACGGTTCCCCTGTGCATCGACGAACTGGAGATCAATAGGAACATGAACACCTCTCCGCTCGCCACAAGTTTTCCGTTCAGCTCATCGGACCTGACAGACGACCACGGGATTCTCTATGGTATCAACCGGCACAATGATTCGTTGGTGATCTTTGACAGGTTCGACCTGCCGAACGCCAATGCGACGGTCTTTGCTACATCCGGCGCCGGTAAATCGTTTGCGGTAAAACTGGAGATCCTGCGCGCGATGATGTTCGGAGCTGATATTTTTGTCATCGACCCTGAAAACGAATACGTAGACCTCTGCAAGACTGTCGGCGGAACGTTCATTCCCCTCTCGCTCCAAAGTTCGTACCGCATCAATCCCTTTGATCTTCCCAAAGCCGTGCGCGGCGAAGAAGCACAAACCGGAGAGACACTGCGCGCTGCAATAATCAACCTGCACGGTCTGTTTAAGATCATGCTCGGAACGCTGACGCCCGCGGAGGACGGTATTCTCGATAAAGCCATCGTGGATACGTACGCACTCAAGGGCATCAGTTTCACTGCGGAAAATCTGGGCACGGTGGAGCCGCCGACCATGCACGAACTCGTCGACGTGCTGATGACAACCGATGGCGGCGAGAACATGGCAAAGACGCTGCAGAAATACACGGACGGAAGCTACGCCGGACTCTTCGATCAGCAAACGAACGTGGAAGTGGAAAACCAGATGGTCGTGTTTCAGATCCGCGATCTGGAGGAACAGCTGCGTCCGATTGCCATGTACATCGTCTTAAACTTCCTCTGGAACAGAGTGCGCGCAGAACTCAAGCGCAGGTTCCTCGTCGTCGATGAGGCGTGGAATCTTATGCAGTACGACGACTCGGCGCGCTTTCTCTACGGACTGATCAAACGCGCGCGGAAGTACTACTTAGGAGTAACCACAATCACGCAGGACGTCGAAGACTTCGTGAACTCCCCGTTCGGTAAACCGATCATCACCAACGCATCGCTCCAGATTCTCCTGAAGCAGTCCCCCACCGCCGTCGACAATCTGCAAAAACTCTTCTATCTCACAGACGGGGAGAAATATTTGCTCCTCAACTCCGACGTGGGACAAGGACTCTTTTTTGCAGGAAACAAGCACGTTGCCATTCAGATCGTCGCAAGCCCGCAGGAGGAACGTATCATCACGACCAACCCCGAAGAAGTGCTTGCCATGCGCGCAGCGCAGAAGCGCGACGAGCATGCGAAGAAACACGGCGAGAAACTTATCCCTAAAGGGATAGACAACTCCGGTAAAATCGATACGCAGAAGACGCAACCAGAGAAGAGCAAACCGGTGACTCCCGCAATAGAAACACAATCGCAGGAAGGAGAAGCTGCAGATGCTAACTAATACCGATTCTTCAACCGGTTTTGCGACTGAGCGATGCGACCGCTTTGGACGAAAGACGTTCGTAAGCGAAACAAGTTTGCTGCATTTCGAAAGCGATCAAATACTTGCTTTATGGGCATACTGTCCCTGTAGCCACTATATTCAACCGGGCTTTGCTGTTCATAAATTGTTACGGCTTGTCTTAATTCAGTGTCATTCTGAGCACTGAGGAATTGTTCCTCCTTCAGAACGCCAAGATCGAGGCAGAGTGTTGCGAGACGGACGTTGAGTCTTTGCTCGATATCATTCCGAATACGCGAAACCAAACGATCCATCTGTATCAGTTCATCTTGCGTCGGCAATACACCGTATGCTCCTCTTATAATATTCCCAGTATCAACAAGTTCCACTCTTTCAGATCTGCCCGGAATATGTTGCAATCGTTCAGGAGGCAACGTGCTATATAACTTGTGCTTAACATAATCCGGAATATCGGGATCCATCTCGATCAGTTTCTGAACAGTGTGCCACTTATCACTCGTTTGTGTAACTGTTGGTCTCACCTTCCTATATGCAATACGTACATCCTGACCTTTACCGAACTGCTCCATTTCCCGCGGGGTTCTATGCAAAATGACTCGCCAATCTTGCTCAGGTTTTTGATACTGCTGAACAAGAAACGGTCGATCCGGATGATGAAGTTTCATGGAGACTTGTGCACGATTCTCCATGCGTGCCAAGTGCCCATGTGCCCCACCGTGCGGCTTCACGAACAACTCTTTCTCATCGGAAAGTGATGATTCTGATATTTCTGTTTCAATTTGGCTGGAATTATATCCCACAGGGATGCAAATTGTTGTGGGAGTTTGATATCCCAGTTCCGAAACAAGTTCGCCAAACTGTAACTTGTCAGACAACTTCCCAGCACCGCGTTCCCCGTTGAGAACGCGTTGGCTCTCTAGCTGGAGTTCAAGAACATCTCCACCTCTCCCCGCACACAGCGCAGTACGCATTGAAACTGATGCATAATCCGTATACGAACGAACGAACGACGGACTGGCCATTTCCCCGAAAGGAACACCCTCCACTTTCACCTCATGTGGATACACAAAATTTTCTGACATTTGTGCATATATTACACATGTTTTAAAAAATGTCAATTTACTAGATAGCAGCTACCCATCGCTATTTTTTATCCTCTACCACCTTCCATCGCACTTCCGGCTGCAATTTTCCTGAAAGCGCAAACCCCGCTGCTTTCTTATGGCCGCCCCCATCGAAACGTCCTGCCATTTTGGCGACATCGACATCATCGCGCAGCGTGCGGATCGAACCTTTCACTTTGCCATCGCGCTCCGAGAGAATCATGGAGAACCGCATGCCGGGGACCGCATTCACGTAATCGATTGCGCCGGTAAGCTCCGCGTAATCCGCTCCGGTCGCGGCGAAGTCGCCGCGCGTGACGGCGGAGATCGCGCCGCCTTCCTCGGTCACCGAAATTTTCTCGAGCACTCTGCCCCAGAGTTTCAACGTGCTTAATTTCGCCGTGCGAAAAACATGCTTCACGATCTCCTGCTGGCGTGCGCCGGCACGTAACAACCGCGCAACGGTACGGTAGACCTGCGCTGACGTATTGCTATGAAGCAGTCCTCCGGTATCCGTATACACACCGGTTAAAAGACAGGTCGCAATGTCCGGTAACATTTTCCAGCCGACGATGTCTGCGTACTCCACAACGATTTCACTGGCGGAAGCAGCTTCGGGGTTAACTAAATTCACACGACCGAAGTTGGAGTTCGTCGGATGATGATCGATATTGATCGACGGGGTTTGTGGCGCAAAAAGCGCAGGATACATATCCGCCAGACCGATCAATTTTGGCTCTGCGCTGTCAAGAAACACGACGCAGTCACCCTCGCGAACATCGGGGTTATGACGGATGCGCTCCGTACCGGGAAGAAACTGCAACGTCTCGGGAGCGGCGTCTTTGCAAAACACTTGTATGTCCTTGTCCGGAAATGCTTCTTCGAGAAGCATGCTCATGCCAAGCAATGAACCAATCGCATCTCCATCCGGATTACTGTGACAGACAACGAGCACGCGCCGCGCCGCGCGGAGGAGATCGATACTCTTGCGGACATCGTCACGGTTCAACATAAGGAGATTATGATACGTCCTGCGATGCCGACTGTTCAATGAACGCGTATTGCACGCGATGTGAATAAAGTTCTTGCTACACTAGGATGAGTTTAGTTGTCAGTGTCTTCTGCATGTGCAGAAAGGAGATCATCTAAACGCGAAGCGCGCTCGGAACGCGGGTCGATACGGAATCGCAGTTCCGGAATTTTCTTCCGGTGCATGGCACCGACCATCGACTTGAGTTTCGGCAAACGACGCTCCAGATATTGAAGTGCACGTTCCGGGTGCTCCAGTGCGCTGATATAAACGGTTGCATACGAGAAGTCTTTGGAGACATCGATCTCGGTGATGGATGTCATTCCGCATGCAGGCGGACACTCGCGTAGCACCGGCGCGATGATCTCGCGGATGACGGATGCCAGCATGTTGGTGCGTTTGGACATGACGTAATTTCAATATATCGTAGATGCGTGCCGATGGCACGCAACTACGCATAATTGACCATCATGTCCAAACGCCCGCTATCCATCATCTTCGCCGGCACGCCCGCATTTGCCGTCCCTGCACTGCGTGCACTGATTGAGGATGCTGCGTTCGACGTAAAACTCGTAATCACACAGCCCGATAAACCCGTTGGTCGAACGCACACGCTGACGACGACGCCGGTGAAAACCTTCGCAAAGCAACACGACATTCCAGTGTGGCAACCGGAGAATATTAATGGCGAATGGCGCCTGCCTGCCGGCAAGGCAGGAATGGCGAATGGCGATAATACTTCGCAATTCCCCATTCTGAATTCTCCATTCGATTACCTCGTCGTCGTCGCCTACGGACAGATCCTCTCGCAAGAGATCCTCGACTCCCCTGCCATTGCACCGGTCAACGTTCACTTTTCGCTGTTGCCCCGTTGGAGAGGCGCGGCACCCGTGCAACATGCACTGCTCGCCGGAGACAAGGAAACCGGCATCAGTATACAAAAGATGCTAAAGAAGCTGGATACCGGACCGGTACTTGCACAGATGGTAGTACCGATCGATGGAACCAAAACCGCTGAGCAACTCTACGAAGATATGAGTGAGCAATGCACAAACCTACTGTTATCGACGCTGAAAAATCCGCTGCATCCTCATCCGCAAAACGAAAACCATGCGAGGCTCGGAAAGAAACTCAGCCGAACCATGGGTGACGTAGACCCAAAAACAATGACAGCGGAAGAAATAGATCGCCGTGTACGCGCACTCGTGCCGTGGCCGGGCGTGCGAGCCATGATCGACGGTCAGGAGATCAAACTGCTTCGTACATCGCTGGAAGCAAGTGCGCAGTCAGCACCGCTGCCCTGCAGCGACGGAATACTGCATCTTGTATCCGTGCAACCCGCCGGTGGCAAGCCGATGAGTGGAGCATCGTGGAAGCGCGGGAAGCGTTAACACGGTATACTCCCGTTGCCTTCCATGAAAAACACCGCTATCACCATTGTGCTTCTTTTGTTGTTGGTCCCACTGCAATCGCTTGCGCAAGCTGCTGCAAACGCCGATGACATCGACGGGGACGGTCTGACAAATACGCAGGAGGACGCCAACAACGACGGTTTGGTGAATACCGGAGAAACCGATCCGTTCGATGCCGATACCGACGGAGGCGGCGAGGCTGACGGTTCGGAGACTGCTGGAAAAAGAGATCCTCTGGATCGCAGGGACGACATGACCTACGACCTCGATAATGATGGCCTGACGAATGCGGAAGAAGACCAACTCGGCACCAACCGTGCAATCTCAGACACCGATGGAGACGGTATCAATGATAAAGACGACCCATTCCCTCTGGAGAAAGCATATAGCACCGATGCCGACGCAGACGGACTTCCTGACGAATACGAAGCGGAGCACGGACTCAAGAATGACGTACGATCGGATGCCAACGGTGATGTTGATGAAGACGGTCTCAGCAACCTCGATGAGTTCGTGCAAGGAACCGATATCGAGAACCCCGACTCGGATAACGACGGTACCGAGGACGGCGAAGAAGTGGAAGATAACACTGATCCCATGGAAAACCCCTGTCTTACCCTCGCAGAGCCGGGCGAAGTTCTGCACGATCTTGAGAAACACTGGAGCAAACCGTATATCGACATTCTTGCACAAACGAAAATCTCCGAAGATGGTCCTCGTCTCGTGAAAGGATACTGGACGGATACAGGCGCGCTGTTTCTCCCCGATCGCGAAGTAACCCGCTACGAATTCCTGAAAATGGTGCTACTCGGCAACTGCATCGAACCTGTCGCTTCAACTGACGATGGAACCACAGAGTTTACAGATTTCCGCAGGGCGGGGCGTCCACGCGAGAGCGATGATGCGATCGCAAAGCGCCGGATTATTTATACAGCATACGATCGTGGCATCGTCGAAGGGTACCCTGACGGCACGTTCCGCCCGGATGCTCCGGTCAACCGCGCCGAAGCGCTGAAGATTCTATTCCTTGCTTCGAGCCTTCAGGCATTTGACGACCAGGATTACTCCGGAAGATTCAGCGACGTAGCCGACGCCGATTGGTTTGCCTCCTACGTCAATGACGCTGTGGGATATGCATTTATAGAAGGATATCCCAATGGAACATTTCGACCCGCACAAGCGATCACACGCGCCGAGGCGGGAAAAATCGTACTGTTTATGATGATTGTAAATCCGCGAGTCAACGGATACGTGCTGCCGGTGGAAGAGCTGGGGCTGTAACGAGAAGACCAGGGAGTCCGGGGAGACCGGGGAGACAGAGGATCTTCGGTTTCTCTGGTTTCCCCGGTTTCTCTGGTTTCCCTGGTTTCCCCGGTTTCCCCGGTTTCTCTGGTTTCCCCGGTTTCCCCGGTTTCTTTGGTTTCCCATTCTCACACATACTGCTTCATATCCTCAAACGCCTCAATGAACTTCTGCAGATCTTCAGAGTCGAACATGATCGTCGTCTTCTGTCCGCCGCGGGACTTCTCGGAAATCTTGAAGAACTTGCCATTGGAACTCTCCTTCAAGTCGATGTAAAACGTGCGCTGGCGTGCGTGAATGGTGACGGAGTGCACTTCGTCTGCGAATCTGCGGTCACCGGTACCGCCGGCACGTGCCGGACGCGCTCCCGATATGGGAGCCGGAGCATCGTCGTCGTCTCCGGTGGAGCTGCCGCCGGTCAGATCGGACATGGGATCGAACATAGAAAAGATTGGAAAAAAATGATATCGCCCTCTCGCCACTGCTTTCGGACCTGCCGTTGTCGCGTACGCCCGACAAACTCCGTGTGCTTTACGAAAGAGGCGCAAAGAGAATAGAGGGTTGTCCGATTTCTTTCCAGTCTTTTGCACAACTTCCCCACTCCGTCAGATCCCTCTGCGCATTTTTTAGAACAAAATTTTTGTTCAACATTTCTTCTGCATACGGAACGTTCAACTGCTTACTGATACGGTACGCGGTATCGGGAATAAATGGGAGGAGCATGAGGGACACATGTCGCAACTTCTCTGCAAGATGGCTCAACACATCAACGGCTTCGTCCTTCCCAAGTGTCCATGGCTTCGCACTGTCCATCAGGCCGTTGCCATAGGTCAACAACCCATTGATCTGTAATTGCAACGCCAGATGCGGACGAAATTCATCCATCGCTTCTCGGTACAGCGTCCAATGACCCGGTGCGAATTTCACGTCAGTCTCATCCAATTTCAGTGCAAGAGTTCCTCCGCTGGATTTATGTAGCAGCACGAGCACCCGATTGAGCAAATTTCCCAACTGATTACGCAATTTTGCATCGTATAATTCCTCAAAACGCTCCCACGAGAAGTCCCCGTCATTACCCACGGGTACTTCGTGGCTTAGGTAAAAACGAATCGGATCAGGATTACCATCAAACTTCGCAAGTACGTCATCGGGTTTAACGACGTTGCCTATAGATTTGCTCATTTTCTCCCCTTCGCTCGTGAGGAATCCATGGATCAACAGTCGGTCCGGAATGCGGATGCCCGCATGCTTAAGCATATCCGGCCAAATCAATGCGTGGAAACGTGCGATGTCCTTGCCGATGACATGCGTCACTTCGGCATCGTCCCACCATTCGACTCCGCCCTTCGGGCGTCGCTCATGGCCTGCGGCCATTCCAAAATAATCAATGCCAGAAATATAATTCGTCAGCGCATCGCACCAAACATACATTGTCTGACCTTCGTCATCCGGTACAGGTATCCCCCACGTAAGCGACGAAGTGGGACGTGAAAAAGACACGTCTTCCAATCCCTGCTCAATGAGCGACAGTGTTTCCTGTGCGCGTTGCACCGGAACGATTCTGTACTCTTCATCATCCCAATTCTTCGTAAGCAGATCCTTGAGGTTGCCGGTGTCTTTACTCATGAGAAAGAACCAGTTTTCCTCGGTGACCGCTTCCGGTGCCTTCTTGTGGTTTGGGCAAAGTCCATCGACAAGATCACGCTTCGTCATGAACCGCTCGCAGCCGCTGCAATAGAGCCCCGTGTAGCTCCTCTTTTCGAGCATTCCGGCAGCTACAAGTTTCTTCCAGAGCGAAACAACGGTCGGCCAGTGCTCCATTTGATCCGACGTACGAATAAAATGATCATTGCTGATGTTCAAACGCTCATAGAGTCCGCGAAAGAGCGGCACGTTGCGATCCACAAGTTTCTGCGGGGTCATCCCCTGCTCCTCCGCGGTACGCTGAATCTTGGTGCCATGTTCATCGGTTCCGATCTGAAAACGTACCGCATCTCCACGCAGACGCATCCAGCGCGCGCAGACATCCGCGAGCACCTTTTCCAGCACGTGACCCATGTGCGGCGGCGCATTGGGGTAATCGATAGCCGTCGTAATATATTGCCGTGCCATGGCAACACTCTAGGGAAACTCTGATCAACTGACCAATTTGTCATCCTGAGCTCGTCGAAGGACGATAAATTGGTGATAGTAAGGAAAAATGTATGATTCCTGCCTGCCGGCAGGCAGGCGACAGAGCTCACCATGACATTTTTCAGAGCTTCTTAAGCAAGATCTATCACTTCCCACATTCAATTTTCACATTATCCGCACAATCCCGAACCGTTGACCGCTGATTCCACCGCAGTGCAGATCAAATGGACGAGGGCGACGCCTCCCACTGCGAGAACGATGCCGATCACCGATCCGAAGATGACTTTCTTGGCATTCTCTTTTCCCTCATCATTTCCAAAAGACGAAATCATCCCCTGTGTCCCCCACAGTATTCCGATAACGGCGAGCCCTCCGATAATCGGTATAACGAGAACGTCTGCCGTGCGTACCGCAAGGTGAATGAGAAACGCCCGTCCGTCTCCGCAGTAGGTACCGAGGGCATTGCAATACAAACTGTAGTACGGCGACGCGGCCTGTGTGGAAGGAATGAACGTGCCGAGGATGATTGCAAGAACACGCATAGTTAGAAACCAAGATTGGTGGTTGCACGAACGAGGGCGTACGAGAGATTGATGGTGATTGCTCCGACGACGGTCCACCGAATGCCTTTCTTTGCGGAATCGAGTTCCGCCTGTTCCCCGCGTCCGAGCACGAGCTTAAATCCGTAGAAAATCATCATCAATGCAAAGACGCTATTGAACACGTAGAGCATGGACATGACGATAGTCCGCTCAAAGTCGAACACCACATTATTGGGGTCAACTATACTCGCACGCGCGACAGCAAATGAGACAATCGCCTGCGATCCCAGCGTGATCGCCCAACCGATCAATGCGAAGTAGATGCCCTTTTTCCCCTTCTCGATATTCGTATCGTTGCCGAAGTTCATCACCATGGTGGCACCGCCAACGATCGTAAACAGCATCGTGAGACCCGCGGACCCCGGCAGCAAAAACGCTGCGGCATCCTCTACGATTTTTATCATCGGATTAACACCGATGCCGCAGTTGGTGACGCCGATACACGGGCTTTGCGCGAGTGCGATGGGAATGCCGACAATGGCGTTGAGAAGTCTGATCATGTGAAGAAGATGCTATTGAGCGTCCGAAGGAAGAACCCCGCAAAGTTGACGATAATGAGTCCGATGAGCGCCCACGTGATCATGGATTTTCCCGTGGAACGTTTCCCGCCGTCCGAACCGGAAACCATGATGAAATAGCTTCCGATCAATATCCAGAGCACGACAAATCCGACGGAAATCGTCAGGAGTAAATCTGCGGCGGCATTGAAGTAATCGATAAATGTCCCTGCTCCCGGCTTGATCGTCAGTACGTTACTGGTGCCAAGCGGCTGAATAAGCGGCAGGCACGCGCGCTTGATCATAAAGCCCTTTGTGCAATCTTTGACTGTCGCTGGTTTCGCACTCGTCTGCGGAGATGCACCACCGGCTCCGCCGCCCGTAACTACCGTCCCACCTCCTCCGATGAATCCCCCGTTCACACCGCCAATGATTCCTCCGAACGATCCGCCGTTAATGCCTCCATTGATGCCACCGAACGTCCCACCATTTGTTCCTCCATTTGTTCCTCCATTCGTTCCTCCATTCGTTCCTCCGAAGGACGTCATGGATGCCATGGAGAATGAAAACTCGCTGGACTGCTGTGAAAACGAGAAGGAACTTATCTGCTGAGAAAAGGAGAACGAAGAGCTGAAAGAAATCGATTGCAAACTCACTGAGGAGAACGACAGTGATTGAAGTGATCGACTAGAGGCAATCGCTTCGGAATTGGAAGCACTCGCTGCCAATGCAAGAGGCAACGTGTCGAAGTTGGCTCCCCCCACCCAAGCAAAGAACGCCGAGAGCGTCACGGCGAGCGTAAGGGTATGCAAGATGTGTTTGTGTAGGGACATCAAGTCATTATACCACATTTGGCGCTATGATTCGATGATGAAAACGGTGAAATGACGAATGGGAATGAAGAATATTATATTA
>CAYGDT010000033.1:0-15177 GCA_964348745.1 uncultured Candidatus Peribacteria bacterium | reverse complement strand
GTCCTACGGCTGCATCAGTGGATGAGGGTACAAAACAATATAATAGTAGCATGCGAATAACTTTGACCCCCGAGGAACCTATTACGACTCCCGAGGAACCTATTCCAAGTTCTGCTGAATCAAAGTTGGAGGGGAGTGAACGATTGATGGCAACCATAGAGAAGGATATGAGAGAAAATTATGAATTAGTGACAGGATTACTCACAATAGAAGCAAAGCTTCTTGGGGAAGTCCCGATTATTGGTACTGGCATCATGTACTCTCTCTCAGGAGAAAATATTTATGCGAGAGAGGTTTTCCATGGATCTCCAGCAGAATTGGCTGGTATTAAACCAGGAGACAAAATTGATAAAGTGAATGGAGTACGAGTGTCCGCTGCAAACTTCAATGATATTTCTAGTATGAATCGTGACTCTCCAGAGGGTCGTGTGGATCTTACTATTCGACGTGGAGACGAGGTGATTGAGTTTAAAGCGTTACAAGTACGAGTATTGCGTGTTGAGCCAACAGTTGTTTCATCCACTGAGTTAGCAAATGAATGACATTGAGATTGCAAATTAGTATTACACAAGTTTCGTAAGTCTCTCCGCAACCTCCAGCGTCTTTGTAAAACTATGCCCTTCCCGCAGTAGCAACTCTTTCTCTTCGCGTAACCGCTCAAGATCATCTCGCGTCGGCATCGCGCGCAGACGGTACGGTGTGCCGGTGATGGTTTCGTGCATCTGCTGCACCGCGGAGATCGCAAGCAGTCCAGAAAGAACAGTGAAGAGTGTGTTTCCGCGCCAGCGGCGATCCTCCGGTTCCCGAAGATAATCGAGCATCTGCTGCGGCGTACGAAAGTGCCAGAGCAGCATCGCAGCGCTGCTCACGCCGGTGAATCCCGTGATCAGATCATCGCGCTGCTTCTCCGGAACGATCGCGCAGCGGTATCCTTTTTCCAACAGTATTTCATTCGCTCGATCGAATGTATCGAAGCGTGTCAGAGACTTGCCGATATGGCTGATAGCGCGGGTATTTCCGCCGCACGGCGCGAGCGACAGGTGTTCTTTGTCGCAGTAGATCGTGCGGTTGAGCGCAAGGCAGTAACTGCCGCTCGGGTCGTAACGCACTCCGTTGATCTCAAAGTGCCACCAGTCGCGGGAACGAAAACTGAGGCTTGCGGTGTTCGGGTCGGCAAACTCTTCTTCGATGCGATCGATACACTTCGGGTTGATCAGGAAAATATCGTCGTCGCAGATCCATCCGATTTTTCGGTGCCGTGCAATGCGGTACAAAAATTCATCGCTCTTCGTCGCGGCGTAGAGATTTACGTACTTTTGCACGCGAGCCCCGGGGAAATCCGCAGCGTTCAATGTTCCGGAACAATCGAAGATCACGGTATCCACGCGATCGCCGAGATTCTTGCGTACAAGGTGATACCACAAAGTCATCATCGGCGGCATGATGTTCATTGTAAAGAGCGCAGGTTTTTCGCTCGCCGGAAGGGCAGTGCCCATAGCCTTATATGCCACGGTCGGCAGTCCGGTGCGCAGCGTGCGAAGCACACTGAATTTCTTAAAGGCGTAGGGGAGGAGTTCGTAGTACGTCACATGAGGAATGATAGGGTGAGGGTTAGGGTGAGGGCTAGTGGTTTTGCTACACTATCTTCATGTCTTCCCGCGTGCGATGGGCGTTGATCCTCACAGGCTTTAGCCTTCTGCTTGCACTTGTCATGCAGGGGCCGCAGTGGCTCCATAGCGCAAGTCCGCTCTATAGAGGCATTCCCGTGAACTTGAATTCTGACGAAGCGATCTATCTTGCACGCGTGGAAGAGGGCTTAAGCAACGGTGTCGCAGGTGTCGATGAGCCGTTTACGGGGACTGCCGATCTTGTGGGGACGCAGTTTGCTTTCATTGAACGTCTCTACGGAAGGCTGTTTGCTTGGACCGGCTGGAATGCAGAGTCGGTTCTGACACTCATGGACAGCGTGGAACCGGTACTCGTGTTCCTTTCACTCGTACTCTTTTTTCGCATGTGCGGATTCCGCATGGGTCTCGCGTTCGCCGCTGCCGCTGCTTTTTGCATCCTTGAACTGTATAATCTCAATCGTCCGGTCCACATGCGTGCAAGCTTTTTGCCGATGCTTTGGGCACTCATCGGTGTGATCGCCGCTTGGAAGCCGTCTATCGGCAAAAGATCAAAGTGGTGCGGTGTACTGATCGGCGGGGGACTTCTTGGGTTTCTTGTCAGTATCTACGTTTGGAGTTTTCTTTTTGCATGGACGTTTTTCGGCGTTCTGTTGCTTTGGGAATTCTTCGGATGGATTTTTCGTGTCTGGCGGGAATATCTGCGTCTCAAGCACTCGCGTCTTCGTAGGATGTTCCATACGGCGCGTTCGCTCTTCTGGCATACGCGCCCGCGACGCCCGACGCTGCCATCCACCCCGCTTCATTTTCTCCTGTTGACCGGCATCATTGCCGTTATCGCCGCACTGCCGGGCATAGCACAACATGTCACATTGGCAGCGCATCCGCTGTATGCGCTCGGTACTTTTCGCAGCGGCATGCAACCCGGTCACTTGCCTGAGTCGATTCCCTACAGCGTGCTCTTTGCCGTCATGGTGATCTCCGTTGGCATGGCGCTTCTGACATCCCGTCAGCGCATGCAGGCCTATACACCAGCCGTGGTCGCGATCATCGCCGCGTTTCTCTATATGAATCAGCAGATGGTGCACGGCGTTGTCTTCAACTTCGTCTCGCACGGCATCTTTTCCCTCGCGACTGCCGCGCTGTGCGCCATACTTCTTTTTGCCGCGCTTCGGATTCGCTGGCTTGCAGTCGGCACGGCAGCTGCGATCGTCTATCTGGCTGCGATCGGTTATGACGGTCGCTATGTGATGGCGCAGTGGACCGTCAAAGAAACCAGGTTTACGCAGCAGCACCTCAGTGGCGCCCTTGAGGTGCTCGATACGCTTCCGCGCGCGCGTATTCTCTCGGATGCCGACACGTCCGCGCTGATCGCCGGATACACCCGTCATGACATCGTGTACTCGATCTATTTGAAAAATATCCTCATGACCAACGAGGAAATCGCAGAGCGTCTTTGTCTCACTTTGTTGCCGCTCGCGCCGGAGGCGCGTCACATCGATCAGATGGATCATCTTGTGTTCCCCGATGCCACGGCTGCGTTCGGTGGCGATCTTCGGCAGCGCGAAGAGGATCTGGTGTACAGAGCCTGTGCGGAGATCGAGAGCGATCCTACTACAGCACTGCGCACCTACGGGGTGGATTACATTCTCTGGGATACTATCGGGAAGCCGCTTTGGGATGTGGAGAGGATTCCTGTAAAACGCACAGAGACTGCTTCCGGAGACGGCTGGGTACTGTATCGTATTGCACAATGAAACGTGTCTACTGCGATCTCCTGCCCGATGTTCCCTACATCCCGTTGCTGTATCCGAATCTCGGTGCGCAGGAACGCGGTTCGATTCTGTTTCTCAACAATGCGTTTAGATATTTGACGGAGCCTCTCGTTACGATCGTGAACGATCCATCGCAAGCCGATTGTATCCTCCTGCCGCATAACTTCGCCTCGCTCTCTGCACATCGTGCGTACACCGACGCACAGGCGGCGCTCGCAAAGTCTCTTGAAAAAAAACTGATCATCTTCTGGCATGGCGACAGCGACGCCGCTGTTCCCTACGATAACGCGCTCGTCTTTCGTACCAGTCAGTACCGGTCATCCATGCGAGGCAGTGAGATCATGATGCCGGCATACGCGGAGGATTTGTCCTCTGCAGTCGCAGCGAACGGCGATGGAGCGCTGCGGAAGAAGCATGCCAGCAAACCGATCATTGGGTTCTGCGGATGGGCGGACTACAAAAATTTGAAAAACCGCATCGGTACTGTGCTGAAAAACAGCCTGATCGAAGCGTCCGGCATCGTCGGTATCAGCCGCGAGGCGCGTATCAAGGGGATTACGTACCGCATGAAAGCGCTGCGGCATCTCTCCGGTTCCGATTCTATAGAGCCGCATTTCATCATCCGCAGCAGTTACTCCGGTCATGCGTCCACAATCAAGACCGATCCTGTCGCGACGCGACGCGAGTATGTCGATAACCTGCTCGGTTGCGATTACGCACTGTCGATCAAAGGCGATGGCAACTACAGCTATCGTTTTTACGAAGCATTGAGTCTCGGGAGAATCCCCGTACTGCTGGATACGCAGTGCGTTTTGCCACTGGAGCACATCATCGATTACGACCGGTTCATCGTTCGCGTGCCGTATTGGGATCTCTATCGTATCGATCGCATCGTCGCCGATCACTACGCCTCGCTTTCCGATCAGGAGTTTTCCGATATGCAGATGCGTGCGCGGGAGGCATTTGAGACGTACCTGCGAGTGGATCGGTTTTTGGAGTATGGGGTGGCAAATTATTTCTGATACTGGTCTTTCTTATCGTTGTCACGAATATTGGTTCTTTCTTTTTGTCACCAAAAAGAAAGAACCCAAAGAAAAAGTGCAGCAAAATTGCAAACTCGGCCCGCTTCGGCGGGCCTCAGACATGGAATTTTGCTGATGAAGCATGTCTAATAAGTTGCGACATTGATTGTGAGCGATTTGAGTCTTCACGGACGCAGCGCCCGCAAAAATGTGGGAGGGAGAGTGGAGGGGGTCATTTTTGCAGCGGAGTCCGTGAGTAGACTGATTCGTGAACAATTACGGAGCGAAACTTTTTTTGGTTCTTTTTTGGTTACAAAAAAAGAACACCTCTTTTCAGTAGCAAAAAGAAAGAACAATGAAACATGCAATTACCGCGTTCGTAGTTGAGCGATCGCCTCCGCCAAACTCTTTCCGCTTCCTGCTTCGCAAAGAAACACTTCTTTTCCGTCGGTGAACTTTTCGCCGATTGCTTCGTTTTTTGCAGTGATCACCGGAACGCCGCAGGCGACAGCGTCGTAGACTTTGTGGGGAATAACGCGGTTGGCCTTATCAGATGTTCCGAAGATGCCGAGTGCGACGTCGCACGAGTGCAGGTACTTTGGCAATTGCTGTATCGGCATGAAATCCAGAAACGTGACGTTTTTAAGTTGCAGCTGCTTTGCAAGTGCGATCATTTCTTTGTAGGTCTGGCCGCCGCCGATCAGCGTAAAATGAATGTCAGGTTGATCGTTGAGAATTTTTGCCGCGTTCAAGATGTGCTCGATACCCTGCAATGGTATATAGCTGCCGATGAATAGCGCGTTAAACTTGCCGGAAGGCAGCGCGTGCTCGCAGGGTCCCGGATGGAAAAAATCAGTGAGCGTTCCGACATAGATGACGCGGATCTTCTTGGGCTGCAGGAAGAATCGCTTCACAAAAAACCGCTTGTGCGCCTCGGTATCTATCAACACTTCATCCGCCAAATGGCAGCTCAAAACATCGACAAGGTAATACAACCACGCAAGCGGGTTTGCCCACGATACTTTTTTACGGTCGGAAACCAGTGTGTCGCTGACGGAAATAAACGCATCGAAGATCAGCTTTTTTTGCGGAGCGCGGCAAAGAAGCCACGCAAGAGGCATGAGGTAGTAACCGGGGAAGGTGACTAGGATAACGGATAATGGATAACGGATAATGGATAGTTTTTTATAGTTTCGATAGAGATCGATGTGCTTTGCAAAAATCCCTTTTTTTGTCGTTAAACATTCAACGATCTCATAACCTTCGTCGGTGTAGAGCTGGACGAGATTGCGGTACCGCGGAGAGTTGCGGTCGGGAAAACCGAAGGTGAGCAGGACGGGCATAGGCATGCGCAAAAAATACTCTAATGCCACTATAAGCTAAAAGCTATAAGCTATAAGCTACTTCTATGAAGATTGCCTACGTCTCTCATACGCGCTTCCCGAATCAAAAGGCCCACGGGCACCAGATAGCCCGTGTCTGCGAAGCGCTGATTACGCTGGGGCACGAGGTAACACTCGTTGCACCCGATGTGCATAATCCTGTCAGAAAGGATCATGTGGAGTATTACGATCTCAAAACAGCTTTTCATGCCGATCATTTGCCGACATTCGATGCATTGCATTCGCGGGCGATCCCCGGTCGGTTTGCTTTTGCATTTACCATGCACTCGTATCGCGGATCACTGCGGGAGTATTTCGCCGACCGGTCGTTTGATCTTCTTTATGCGCGCAGTCCGCAGGTTGTAGGCGTTTTAGTGAAGACAGGAATTCCCGTTCTATTGGAGCTGCATACATTACCCAGCATCGGCAGATCTCGTTTCGTCGCGCTTTGTAACAAATGCAGGCGTATCGTCTGCCTGACTTCGCCGATGCGCGATCAGTTGGTGTCTTGGGGAGTGCGCAAGAATATCGTCATCGTGGAGGGTGATGCGGTAGATCTTGCGCGATTTGCAACACTACCGTCTCCAAAAAAAGCTCGGCATCACTTCGGCGTTCCCGAGGGGCGTCCGGTTGTCGGTTATGTTGGCTCACTGGTCACCATGGATCATATCGGTAAAGGAGTAGACGTACTTCTGCAAGCTGCCGCCATCCTACGTAGCAGCAATACGCCGGTCTTCGTGTTTGTTGTTGGGGGGCCAGAGGAATATATTGCGAAACTGCGCGTTCTCGTGATCGATGCGGGACTGAGAGATGACGACGTCTTCTTCTACGGTCCCGTTGCTACTGCGCTGGTGCCCGATGCAATCGCCGCGTGTGATATCTGCGTGTATCCCGCTCCCACTTCCAACAAGCCGTACTTTCTGCGCGATACGTCGCCGCTGAAATTGTTTGAGTACCTCGCCGCGGGTCGCCCGGTTGTCTGTGCCGATCTTCCGCCGTTGCACGATGTCTTTTCTAAAGATATCGTTCGATTTTGCCATCCGGGGAGTGCGGCATCACTTGCAGGTGGCATCAGTGATGTTCTAGAACATCCGAAGGAAGCTTTGGATCGTGTTGAACGTGGCAGAAAGATTGTGAAAGAGCACACATGGGAGAAGCGGATGGCGCGCATACTGCGCGAATTGAAAATTAAAAATTGATAATTGAAAATAAATTCTCAATTCTCAATTCTCAATTTCTCCCAAACGTCCTTTAATAAATTCAGCAGCTTTTTTAATGGACTCCGCACTCGGATGCACCGTATCCCAGCTGAGCGTTTCCACCTGATTGCCGAACTTTTCATACAGATCAATAACTTGAAACCCTTGCTGTTCTCCCATACGACGAAGCTCAGCGCGCGCTTGTACATGGAGGAAATTATCCGGCCAGATCACCAGCCATCGTTTCGGAGGCAGTTCGCGCGCCACATGTTGAAGATCCTTCTCGTAGGCCGCAAGTTTCTCCGGAGTAGCAGGATCAGCTTCTTGCTGCCGGGCTTCCTCTCGCTCTTTTATTTGTCCTAACTTGCTCTGCTTTAAATCGATCAGCTTTTTCATCACCTTATACACTGCGCTGTGGGTATCCAGCCAACACTTTCCGGGTATCAGACCCATCATCCCCTCGGTGATCGGCTGACAGTGATCGTCGGTTGGTTCCCAGCCGTTTGGGCGCAGGATGCCTTCAGCATCCAGCATACCAGGAAGGAAACCATCGAGATCATTCCAGAAAAAAACAACGATGACGCCATCGGGTGCGAGGGGCGCCACCTTTTCCTTGTAGAGTGCAATTTCCTGTTGCAGTTGATAGCCGGGGACGGCTGCGTTGATAAATTGAAAATTGAAAATTGCTACCGAAGGCAGTCCCTTTGGGGAAAATTGAAAATTACGAAGGGATGAATGCACCATCTCCAATTGAGCTGCGAGGGTTTCGTTATCATTAATGCCGTATCCAAAAGCGATGGAATCGCCGAGAACGGCGATGAGTGGTGATTGGTAATCAGTGATCGGTGATTGGGTACCATTCAAACGGAAGCCGTTGGCATCGGTACTTACACTGGCTTTATAGGCCTTTTGGTTTTGAAGATTCGGTTTGAGTTTGTAACTGATGTCGGGGTTTGCACTTGCTTCATAGATTTTCGGCGGGTTCGGTGCGATGGTTTGGAGTCCTGTCACGCGCAATCCGAATTCTATCAGTAGGAGACAACCAAAGACGGATCCTGCTGCGAGGCCGATGTTGATCAGTATTGCGTTACGCATCAATCCAGTTTGAATTGCGCAAGATAGTCTTTGCTCTGCAGGATTATTTCTTTCGGCATCTTCGTCTTTTCCAGAAGAATGTTTCCCATGACCAGATAATCCATGTGCGTATTTAAAAAACAATTGAGCGCGTCTTTCGGTGATTCTACAATCGGTTCGCCGCGTACGTTGAATGAGGTATTGATGATCACGGGGCAGCCTGCCACGTGGGCACCGTCCTTTACGTGGCCTGTGCGATCGGCAAATGCTTTGATGAGATCGTAGTATTTCGGGTTCTGATCTCTGCGGATCGTCTGAATGCGCGCGGAGCCATCGATGTGCGTTACGGCGGGGATCTCTTCGCGTTTGTCGGGTTTTACATCCGCTACCAGAAGCATGTACGGGCTCTCGCGATCCAGGTCAAAATATTCTGCGCACCGTTCCTCTAACACGGTCGGTGCAAACGGCCGAAACGATTCACGGAATTTGATTTTTAAATTCACCTTCTGCCAGTTCTCCTTGTTTCGTGCGTCGGCGATAATCGAGCGGTTTCCGAGCGAGCGCGGACCGAACTCCATGCGACCTTGGAACCAGCCGATAACGTTTTCTCCTTCGAGGAGCTTGGAGCAATGTGCAATAAGCAATGCGAAATCATCAAATGATTGATAGGGGATTTTCTGTGCGTCGAGAACAGCGGTGATATCATTATCTGAATATTCCGTTCCCAAGTAGACATGCTCTATTTTCAGCTTTCTTTCCCCGTTATATTTCTTATGCCATATGTATAAAGCTACCCCGAGCGCACCGCCGGCATCGCCGGCTGCAGGCTGAATAAAGATATCCTTGAAGAGTCCAGAGCGCAGAATATGGCCGTTACTGACGCAATTTAATGCAACACCACCTGCTAAACAGAGGTGATCGCAACCGGTGATTTTCTTCGCATGGGAACACAGTTTCAACATCGCCTCATCGGTGATCTGTTGCAGGGATGCGGCAATATCTTTGTGGCATTGTTCGAGTTTCGATTCCGGGTTCCGCCTCGGGTGAGCAAAGAGCTTTTCAATGCGTTTACCTGTCATGCGCAGTCCGTACTCGTACGTAAAGTATTTTTTGTTTAATTTGAAAGATCCGTCGTCGCGTAGGGTGATGAGTTCTCGGAATTCCTTGGTGTATTTCGGTTCTCCGTACGGAGCGAGTCCCATGACTTTGTATTCGGCTGAATTCACTCTGAATCCGAGATAATACGTGATTGCGGAGTACAGAAGTCCGAGTGAGTGCGGGAAGTGAATCTCCTGCAATAGTGCAATGTCTTTTCCTTTCCCCTTGCCGATCGTCGTCGTTGCCCATTCGCCGACGCCGTCGACCGTAACGATTGCCGCTTCGTCAAATCCGCTGCAGTAAAAACTGCTTGCCGCATGCGATTCATGGTGTTGCACGTAGAAGATCGGCCCCTTGTAACCAAGTTCCTTCTCGATGTTCTGCGGAATCCAGAGCTTACGGTGCATCCATTCCTTCATCGCTCTTTGATACTGGAAAAACCCCCGTGGCCACGTGGAAAAGTACGTCTGCAACAAGCGGTCGAAAAACTTGAGCAACGGTTTCTCGTAAAATCCAATCACATCCACCTGATCGATAGTAATGCCCGCGTACGCAAGCGCATGCCGCACCGATTCCACGGGGAGCGATTCATCCTGCTTGATGCGCGTGAACCGTTCCTCCTGCGCGGCAAAGACTATGTCGCCGTCCTTCAGAAGCACCGCACCACTGTCGTGGTAGTAGCAGGAGATGCCGAGGATGTAGGTTGGCTGGGCCACAATGGATAATGGAAAATTGATAGTGGATCACTAAAACTGATGTTTCATCGACTCCACGGTGGACGAATGTGCTTCGATCCAATAGGAATCCGGTTCCGCTTTGAATCGACGTGGCACGGTGATGATCTTTAAAATCACTGCGTACGTTCCGAAGCCGACGATCCAGAGAATGGTCAGAATGATAAAACTCATGACGATGCCGAGCAGTTCGGCAAACTTCTTCCACGCCGCATAGATCCACTTGAGTGGAGGAGGGAGTCGATCTTCATACTTGTCGCAAAGCAAGACGGTTGCGATCAGAAAAACAATAATCAGAGCAGTTTTCATCTCCATGAGTATATTGCTGATTTGTCGTATTGCCAGATTGATTGCAACAGATTATTAAACATCTGTTGCTTGTGAAGCTTCATCCTTTCATGAATTAAAATACTGTATAAATAAACGGTGCCAGTGCCGAGCCCTGAGCAAAAACAAGCAGAAGACCCAGCATGACGATCAGGAGCAGGATCGGGAGCAGCCACCACTTCTTGCGGATGCGGAGGAATGCCCAGAGTTCGGAGAAGATGGCTAATTTCGACATATAAAGTGTTGCGACGTTCAAATAAACGCGTACATCAAGTTCAGGAACGGTGAAATGATCACTGAGATCCAGATGGAGAGAATGGGGGTATGCAACACCTGCCCGGCCACGATCAGCGCGAGCAGGATCCACGGACCGTACTGCATGTATTGCTCGTATTGTCGCTCGTACCCATGCGGCACGAAGATGCGTACGATTTTGCTGCCATCCAGCGGCGCGATCGGAAGTAAGTTAAACGCCATCAGAATCAGGTTTACTTGGATCATGTCGCCGAGTAGCTCGCTTACAAACGTAAAAATGATCGGTTGATTGTCTGGTGCGATCAGTGCGCCCGTTACTGCGAGTGCTTGCGCTTGCAAGCCGAGAACCATGGCGACTATGAATGCGATGCACGCGAGGATGATGTTACTGAGCGGACCGGCAAGCGCAACGATTGCATTGTCGCGGATCGGGCGTTTGAAATAGCGCGGATCCACGGGAACGGGCTTTCCCCAGCCGAAACCGACGAGGATAAAGAGGATGGTCCCAACTGGGTCTAGGTGCGCCAGTGGGTTGAGCGTCAGCCTGCCGTCATACTTGGCCGTCGGGTCTCCGAGCTTGAATGCGGCGAAACCGTGCGCCCATTCGTGCACGGAAACCGCGATGAGAATGGCGATGACGAAGGTGGGTGTGAGGAAGGGCACGGGTGAGAGGATAGTGGATAATAACACCAAGAGAAACCGGGGAAACCAGGGAAGCCGGGGAAACCAAGTAACTTCTGTCTCCCTGGTCTCTCCGGTCTCCCCGGTTTCTCAGGTTTCCTTCCGTAAATATTTGACCCGCAATCCGCCATTCCGTAGGCTTCCTCCGACAAATGTCTCGCACATGCTCCAAGACAGGCAAGAAGACCGGAACCGGTAACAAGCGCAGTCACTCCCTGCGTGCGACCAAGCGCACGTTCTATCCGAATATTCAAAAGAAACGCATTTTTGATCCTGTAAAAGGAACCTATAAGACCATGAAAGTTTCTACCGCGTATCTGCGGACTCTTGCAAAGAGGTTGCAGCAGGGGAAGTCAGTCTGATGCATTTATTGAATTAGAATTCTAATTCAGGATTCGTTGGTTTCCTCGTTGCCTTCAGATCTGCGCGGAAGGTTTTATCGTCGAGAATTTTCATTTTGGCCCTGCGCGACCGGCGCTGCTTTTGCTTCTCGATTTTGTGGCGTTTGTTTCCGAGTTCCGATTCTTTTCCCGTGACCTGCTCCTGCACTTTGAGGATCAGGAGTTCCCACGCTTCTTTGCGGTTTTGCTTTAAGCCGCGGTGGTGCTGGTACCGTACGCTGATTCCCGACGGAGCATGGTGCAGTTCCACGCAGTTGGTTGATTTATTGAGGTTCTGCCCGCCGTGCCCGCTGCCTCGCGCAAAGTGCTCCTCCACGTCTTTGGGGTTTAAGCCGATCTGAGCGGCGATCGTTCGGCACTTCTGTTTGATCTCTAAGGGGAAGTTCATGCGGTTATGGTACGCAAGATCGATGATGTTGTCATGCTCTGTAAACAAGCAGAGGCGGCACGTATGCCGCCTCTGCGTTGCCGTTTCCACCCGGTCGGAATCGATTATTCATCGTCTACCTCCGCATTCACTCCGGCGCCAACTTTTACACTCTTGGAGAAATGATGGCGCATCCAGCTACTCAACCTCTTCATGATGCCAGGATGACTTTGCTTCCATTCGACTTGTACATCGCCACGCGCGTCCTTCGCACACTGGCGCCACTCGGTCGTGTTCTGTCGCTCGCCGCACTTCTCGGTGATCTTTACCTTTATTTGCTCTCCCACCTGCGCACGCACGCCATTGTTCTTGCGTATTTCAGGAGCATGCTCGGGGAGTGTAAACCCATACTTTTCGGCGACTGCTTGCGCGCAAATCTTGGCTGCAGCGTCATCGTTTACATTCTGTTCGTGGCATGCCTTCAACGCGGCCTTTGCCTCAAGAGCAATGTTGATCTTCGCCTGCGTTTCGGCGTCGATTGCTTTGCCGTTCAATTTTATCCCTGAGCGGCTGCGCATCTTCATCTCAGCATTCGGTTGATCTATTTGTCCCTTCACCTCTTTTCGGTCGTTCAGATTCACATCAAACCAACTGGCGGATGCCACCGGAGCAAGTACGAGCACCATTGCGCTCATGAGAGAAAAGGAGAGAAACCTCTGTGCGTATGTCATAGATAAAAGGGGTAAATGATAAATGACTGCGCTTACGGAGGATATGACGAACGTAGGGACGGATTCTTACGGGAAGTTGAAGACAATGGAAACCGGGGAATCCGGGGAAACCAAGGATTCGCAATTTCCCAGGACTCTCCGGTCTCCTCGGATTCTCCGGTTTCCCCGCACCCTTCTTTTCTGTAAGAATAAGACTCTTCCTCCGTCATACATGCCGATGACCATCCGAAGCCACCCTGGCGCCGATGCCGAATTTGCATCTGCATACGAGCAGTATTCCGATGCGATTTTTCGCCATTGCTGTTTTCGGTGCTTTGATCGCGAACGCTCAAAGGAGTTGATGCAGGAGACGTTTGTAAAAGTATGGGACTACCTTGTCGCCGGTAACGACATCGATAACGTGCAGGCTCTCCTTTATAAGACGGCGAACAACCTGCTCATAGACGAAGCGCGCAGGGCAATGAAACGCAAGATCGTTTCATTCGAAGACATGGCAGAACAGGGGTTTGATCCGGAAGGGGAGGATGGTCGAAAGCAAGGACAGGTTTTCGATGCCAAAGCGATTGCGCAGGTGCTCCATGAACTGGATGAGCCGTACCGCACTGCGATTATCATGCGCTATGTCGATGAATTAAAGCCGCAGGAGATCGCGCAGCTTCTCAATGAAACGGCGAACGTTGTTTCGGTTCGTCTCAATCGCGGCAAAAAAATGCTACGTTCACTTCTTGAAAACTATGACTGATCTTCTGCGCCAATTTATCGACGATGCCAAGAGCGTGCAACTCTCCACAAAGGAGCAGGCCGATGCTTGGGACACGGTCGCATTCCAAATGAAGCGAAAACCCATAGCGCTTACCTCACGCGAACACGCCGATATTTTCCATGCCATTCTTTCGTACATGCAGGCGCATTCGATTATCCGCGACAGGCATCCGTTTCGGCACTTTCTGGCTCTGCACCGCCTCGCGGCCGTCGCCATGGTGATGGTGTTGCTTGTAGGAGCAGGTGGCACTGCAGCATATGCTGCGGAAGGCGCAATGCCGGAAGATTTACTGTATCCGGTCAAAGTGAACGTCAATGAGCCGATGATAGGCATGCTGAAATTCGGTCCTCTCAAAAAGGCGGAGTGGGAGGTGACGCGCATGGAACGCCGCATGCGTGAAGCAGAGCACCTTTCGGTTGCCGAAGGGTTCACGACGCAGCGCAGGGAATTTCTACAGCGACACACGGAGAAACGCATGACGATTCTGCGGAACAACCTTCAGGATGTCCCTAATGGGACACGCACGAAAATTCAGGACGCTATGGAAGCGCGCATGCAGCAACATGAAGTATTTCTTCGGAAGGTGTCGGAAGGAACCGGCAGCCCCGAGGAGATCGGTGCATTCCATAAGCACATGCAGGCGCTGCACGATACAGTTCGGAAGGAGTGGAGCGGAAAGCTCCCCGATGAAAATATCCTCCCTCCTTTCTCGCCTCCTTCTCTCGATGCAGCGACGCAGCCCGACAGCGACGTACTAAAACCAAGCGAGAAAGAGATGAAAACCCTTCGGCCGCCTGTACAATCTCCGGCGGAGGGATGGCTGAGTGGTCGAAAGCGCACGACTCGAAATCGTGTAGATCCGAAAGGGTCTCGGGGGTTCGAATCCCCCTCCCTCCGCCATCAGGATGTATCTCCGGTAACTCCTGAATCGACATTGGTGCTTCCTGAATTCGATGAAGCCGACTCCCTACGCCAGGAGGATAGCGATGGTTTTCGCTTCAAGCAGAAACACATCATCATCAAGCGCGGTGCGCCGACGCCTTTGCCAAAGCCCATTCATATTGAACTCGATCAACCAAAAGGCAGGAATATTGCTCCTTCGTCCAATCAAATGCAGTTGCCGCCACTCGAAACAACTGCCCCACTGCCGCGCGATGGTGCATTAGAAGGTTTTCCGCTAGATAGAGAGGAGAATTGAGGTTTGTAGTCGCTGATTCCGGTGTGCTCTGCAGAATCATAAAAATCTGTCAATTGCGATTTAGAGCAAAATTTCTGCACAAATTTGGGAATTTGAGCTTGCGGGGTTGACGGGGAACTCCCTAGAATTCGATGCGTTATTTACTTCTTACCACTCTTTCTCATGAGTTACGTTGTAGCTTCCAAGCTCAAGGATCTCGTTAAGAAGCACGGTATGATGTCTTCCGGCGATCTTGCCGATGCGGTGTCCGCATACGTCGAGTCTGCTGTAGCGAAGGCGAGTGACCGCGCAAAGGCCAACGGCCGCAAGACTGTTCGCCCAGAAGATCTATAAATTGATTTTCCTTTTGAACAAGAATCAAGCGCCTTAGGGCGCTTTTTTCTTATGTGAAATTTCCTTGGTCTCCTTGGTGCCCTTGGACTCTTTGGTCTCTTAAATCAGTGGTTCCTCGAACGTCTCCTCAATCACCATGTCCTCTTTCTTCGGTGGTGCGGATGCAGCTTCATCCCACTTCGCGAGCATGTCTTCCACTTCGTTGCGTGGGG
>CAYGDT010000032.1:0-15633 GCA_964348745.1 uncultured Candidatus Peribacteria bacterium | reverse complement strand
AAAATACAAGATTGATACTGACCAAAACCGGCCAACTTTGAAGAAAGTTAGGCACTTTTGGTTGACCAAAATAAGCCAATTTTTGATCTCAAAGAATAACTAACTTATTTTGTCTCGTGCGATTTAGCCAACATGCATTTTAATTTTGAAAAAAATTAAGTGAACTCGGCTAAATAGAATTTGTGTCATTGGGCTTATTTTAGCCAATTTTAGTTTTAGCCCATGTGATCATTTTTCAAGTCGTCGCCGTCAGTCGCGAGTGTCGTGGGTTCCTTAGTTACGCGAAGATTGATGTTATCGCCGGAGCAAAGGAAGCCCTTTGGTTTTTCGCCGAGCGACAGCTCGATGCGCGGCTCGTCTGGTCGCCAGGGATGCATGGAAAGCAATTCGATGGTTGGCAACCGGAATCGTTGACTGACACAACTCGTGAAGTCTTGGCCCGGAGTTAACCATCGGTACGGAATGGCACGAGCCACGAGGATCTGCGGCGAAATGCCACATGGTCATCACTACGCTTGCTTAGCGTACTGACGTAATCTGACGCCATTTCCGACACATGAAAATGAGCCGCTTTAGAGGGGGCTCTAGTGGGCGAGCAACGGCTCGCGTTACGACTAGTAAACTGGGTCAGCTAATGGGTTGACGCCACAACATCTTGTGCTAGTATCTTGCTTCCGTCGAATATGCTGTAGGCAGCGACAGTCGCTCGTCTATGGTCCACCTCTGGTCTTCCACAGTCTCGGCAGAGCATGAAGCTCATTCTCTTGGCCGCGTACCGAAGGGGACGTTCGGCTCGAGTATGGATTCACAACCATGATGAAAGGATTCCCCACGCATGATGCCAGTTGTCCAACCCACGCCTCGTAAGCCTCTAAGCCACCGACAGTTTCATGCGGTGCTTACTGAGCATTCTCAGGAACTGTTGTTTGATAAGACGCACCAACCTATGGCGCAAGGATTGGATCTGCCCGCAAAGTTATACCGAGACGGCTATGTCGTCTTTGACAACATTGAAACTGCCTATGACGCGTACATTAAACTTGAAGATTGCGCATCTGCGGCACGGTCAACAATCGAGTTAGGGTGTCTATTTGATCGCATTCAACTTGCAAAGGTGGACGAAATTCCGGTGTGTAGGGATGTTGTGGAGACGACCTTTCAGCCACTTCACTTCGACATGGGGCATCCGTTCCTGCTCTCTAAGCACCAGCCGATCTGTCCACTTGTAGGGCTTTACTGTCCGTATGGATCGCACCCAACCGCAAAGACGCGGGTCGTTAACGTGGGTCACTTGCTGGCACAGAGAGATTGGGATAACGCGGTAAGGGAGAGAGTTCTTAGTTACGTCAGTAAGTATGGCGATGGCTGGGAAAACCCTACGCCGGTCAATACGGGTCGCCTAGCCTGTTTTGCGCGCGTATTGGACGCAGCGACGGGACTCGGGGAGTTCAAATCGCATATTGATAAGACAATGGGAGAGTGGTTTCAAGAGGGAAAGCCGGTGGATTATCGCGTTGGCCTCGACAATGAACGGGCCTTCTATCAGAAGTGTGGTTTGGACCTTGAGCAAGTTGAGCATGAAATCGCGTTATGCCCTGGTGAACTATTGGTCGTTGATAACGCAAGAACAATTCATGGGAGGATTGGGAAGCGCCAGCCAAAGGAGATCGTGCAATTCCTTTACGGTGTGCAAGAGGCAACGCCAGAAGAGATTGTCTTTGTTCGGGATAGTCTTTTGAACGCCTTTACGCAGAATCATTATTGCCAAGACAGTCGCGAAGCGGTCGC
This sequence comes from uncultured Candidatus Peribacteria bacterium, assembly GCA_964348745.1. Classification (GTDB taxonomy): domain Bacteria; phylum Patescibacteriota; class Gracilibacteria; order Peribacterales; family Peribacteraceae; genus CAYGDT01. The sequence goes on along the minus strand of CAYGDT010000032.1, from coordinate 13,845 downwards.
TTCGGTGCTGTGATTAGTTGAGCCTGAGGCGCGCGTTCCGCATTGAGCCGTATGTAATCCTGCCACCCTTCAGGCACACTAGCTTCGTGGAATATGGCTTCAACCGGACATGCCGGAACGCAGGCGTCACAATCAATGCATTCTCGGGGGTGGATATAGAGCATGGTTTCGTCCTCGTAGAAACACCAAACGGGACAAACTACCACGCAGTCAGTGTACTTGCAGCCACAACATGGTTCAGTGACGACGTATGCCATTCACGACTCCAATCTCTCCATGGCTGTCAAATCGCATAAAGATGCAACGGTTCGGGCTGAATTTAGCGCAGTTCTCTGCACCAGCCTTTCCACAGCCAACAGCGCAAGTGGTAAGTTGCCGCCATTCTCAGGGAGTTTGGCTTTGACGAGTGTTGCCAAAGCTCGAAGTTCAGGCTCCGAATCAACGATCACGAGAAGCGGCTCCTGTGTCGTCAGATTGGATAGTCCCTTCTCGATGTAGACGATCACGGTGAATCACACGGTACGGTGGAGTCTTCTTGGGCTTGTCGTCGTCTTCGAACAATTCAGCCTGTATCTCTTGGCGAATGACAAGCTTCTCAGCGAATGCGAAGAGGTAGCACAGAGTACGTCTGCGCGGGCAGAAATAATGGCGAACAGCGCACGAGCTTCTGTGTCCAACACCGTCACATGGTCAGAAATCGCTTTGAGGGACGCGATCGAGACGATCGAAGGCGCACTTGTGCAGATCAGTGATGCCCGCATTCTGCTTGCCGACGTGGCTGTTGCACTTGCTAAGCGAGCGAATGACTACGATCGGACTGCTCTAGACCCGTCGTTTAACAACGCTCCAACCGAGTGGCAAGCTAAATCGACGACATGGGTGGAATTAGAAACACAGATGCGACACACCATGGGCGAGCACGAACGTAATCTAGCCTCGTTCTACTTGGCCGCAATGCACGCGAGTGCTGATTCTTCCACCACGCATGATCGATTTGGTGCGGCGCTCCTGCGCTGCCGCGTCGCGCCAAGGAATCGGAGAAGGCAACCCCGCTCTGATGAGTTCGCCGAGTGACACAGCGTCTTCAGGTAGATCAAGCATACATCATTCCTTCCGCCACTTGTCTGAAGGGACTGCACATATCCTAGCGGTTGCAACCGACTTTGCAACTAAAATATAAACGAGTGCCGATCGATGTACAAATGATGTGCCACATTAGGGGGGGTGGCGCATTGTGTCTCTCGCGGAGTAACCTCAATACTGCGATTGGTAGCGCCGATATAGGACAAAGCGAACTTAACGCTTGCTAACAACGACACTTACAAGCACAATACCGATATGAACATTAGTAAATCCGTGCAGGATAGCGTGGCATCCGAGCCAGAACATTTATATGCGGAATACTTGGCGTACTATGAAATCCTTCAGCGTAGACGAAGTGATTACTACTCGAAGGGTCGTGAGAGCGAAGGTCATGCCGCGATTGACGACATTAACGATACCGAAGCATTACCCAAGCCACTGATACGAGAGGAGTTCCGTGACTGGTGGCGTTCGCTTTCCAACGAGGAGCAGCAGCGGCAGCAACGACTTTTTAAACAGGTATCGCGCGACCGAGAGAAGACGGTCCAACGAATAGTGGAAGTTTTCCAGCGGCAACAGTGCTAGGCATTCACGAACCGCGTACCACACGCCAATACGAGCGACCTCTCGCCATCCTGTAGCTGCCCGTCAAGTGACCTGCCAACGGCGGTCTCATTGCGCCACGCTCGCGACAAACATTTGAGGGCTCCATGCCAGTCGGCAGCAACTCCGATTCTCGCGTGAATGCGCCTCGTCCACGACCAGCCATTCTCTTCGTTGATGCGCTCCAGTGTCGCCCATTTGAGTTGGTATACAACGTGATGATCGCTGACGAGTCGCCGACGACGGCAGTGTACGCGGGGCTCAGTGAATTGTACCAGATCGTGAGTTTTCCTTTGCCCTCAGCGGAGAGATTCTTCAAATACTTAATCGAGTGCTCGATCTTTTCGCGGATTCGGGCGGACTCCTGCTCAGCGGTTGAATCTGAGTCGCGAGTCTTCCTTGCGAGCAGGTTGACGTATGCCCCCTCGGGGTCGACAAGGAATACGTGAGTCTCAAATCCAGCGTACTGGAAACGTTTTTTAAGCACTGCTGAATTGTCTGAAATCCACTTCTTCCCATCATTGAATACCAATTCCAGACACCTGTCTTTCGCTACAATCGACCCAAAAACTTCCGGCTTGGGGTCAAGGTAGGCCGCACTGACACCCGCTTCGTGTGTTGTTTGGTTCAGCCCAAGAACCTGCAAGAGATGACCAACGAACTCATGCTCCACGACGATTTTTTCGTACGCGGCCATGAGGCCGACTACTAATAATGCGGCGGCCAAGTGGTCAAGGAAGGCTGCCCACCCCTTGTATTCGTCTCCCCAACTGGCGACTGAGACTGAGCAGACTATGCAGATTAGCCCCACCACCACAAGGACTAAAGCGAAGATGATCTGTAGAAAGCGATGTCAGGTACGCCCGACTACTTGCATTCGTCCGCTCCAACGCGGCAAAGAAGACCGCAGAGGTAGCACAGAGTACGTCTGCGCGGGCAGAAATAATGGCGAACAGCGCACGAGCTTCTGTGTCCAACACCGTCACATGGTCAGAAATCGCTTTGAGGGACGCGATCGAGACGATCGAAGGCGCACTTGTGCAGATCAGTGATGCCCGCATTCTGCTTGCCGACGTGGCTGTTGCACTTGCTAAGCGAGCGAATGACTACGATCGGACTGCTCTAGACCCGTCGTTTAACAACGCTCCAACCGAGTGGCAAGCTAAATCGACGACATGGGTGGAATTAGAAACACAGATGCGACACACCATGGGCGAGCACGAACGTAATCTAGCCTCGTTCTACTTGGCCGCAATGCACGCGAGTGCTGATTCTTCCACCACGCATGATCGATTTGGTGCGGCGCTCGGACCACCTCCGACAAGCCTCGGACCATTCAAAAGAAGCTCGCGGATTGAGCAACCAACTTCCTCCATATATTGCCTTTGCGTTGTGGTGACCGGCAGGCGTATAGCGCACCTGCCGGTCGTTGTAAGCAACGCGAGGATTCCCAGAAAGGACGCGCTGCTCACGCAAATAGTACAGCGGAAAAGCCACTTAAACGCCAGTAATTTTGTGGACTTTCTTTCTGGCGGTCCTCCTTCACCCGTACGACGAAGGAGCTTGACCATGCCGATTTCTACCGAACGCGCGCAACCCGACACACCTCAGCCCGCGAACTCATTTGGTACTCTGCCACACGAAGCGCCGCTCCTCCAATCGGCAAAGCAAGTTGCGCACTCTTGCCAATCCAAATCGAATACTTGGTCGTACTGACCGGTCGCAAACTGCTGTCCGTTCAGGGCGAAGTATCGGTCGCATAGTCCGACATAGGCCGTCTGTTTTCCCGGCAGTGCCGCCACTTCGACATGCCAATTGGGATGATAATGACGCAGGTGCTGGAGCGTGGTCCACCGCACCGCACTGACGGTCATCCCGACTGCCATCGATGCGAAGGTAAGGTACAGAAAACCGCCGATGCTCGGCGCGTCGGTGGCAGCGACTGCAAACCAGCTCTGCAATGTCGGGGAGAACAGGCTGAAGCCCAGCAAGACGGTCGCTCCCGGAACCAGATACGCAATCAGCGGGCCGAAGTTGTCGTTCGTTACCGTCTGCATGTGATCGGGACGTAGCATTGCATTCGCTGCGAACGGAATGCAAGCAGATCGATTGGCAACCGGTCGTCGAAGGTCTGCTTGGTCGGCATGAGTGGCACCACTTCGCTGACGACCCGACCAGTCACGACTGGTTTTCTGGCGCTCTTTTCTCTTTCGCGCTACGATCGTCGAGGAGATCCGCCAGACGTCGATGGCGTCCTGACGCAGGTTTCCGACCTGACCGACGTGCCCAAGGAGATCCGGATATTGCCTTCTATCGCAAGACGCATGAAAAGTATCGTGATCTGCATGGAGATCCGAAAGTACCTTTCGTCTGCATTCGAGTACCGACGGGGGGAGGAAAAACTCTCATTGCCTCTCACGCCGTTGCATTGGCATTCAATCACTATCTTTTAGAAAAGCAGGAGGCAGGACTGGTTTTATGGCTCGTTCCAACGGATACCATCCGTTCTCAGACTCTCGCGCAGCTTCGCAACAGGACACATCCCTACCGTGAAGCTCTGGATCATTTCTTTCCTTCACGAGTGCGTGTAATGGACATTATAGAAGCACGATCAATGAAGCCTTCGGATGTGAACGACAATGTTTGCATCATTGTCACAACCCTCGCCTCCATTCGTAGGGAAGATACGGAAGGGCTGAAGCTCTATGCGCAGAATGGTTCTCTTATGGAGCACTTTCGCGGTCTGGAGGATGGCAATCTCTTCAAAACCGAAGACGGACTCGTCATTCAATCGCTCGCAAACGTCATACGTATGCATCGGCCGCTTCTCATTTTAGATGAGGGACACAACGCTCAGACGGAGCTTTCTGTGGATGTCATCGGGAATCTCCTTCCATCGTGCATTGTCGAATTTACTGCAACGCCACTGCAAGGCAGTAACATTCTCGTCAGCATTCCTGCCATACAGCTCAAGCAGGAAGAAATGGTAAAGATTCCGATTCATCTTGAAAATATTACCCAATGGCAAGAAGCGGTGCGTCGGGCAAAAGAGAAGCGTGATGAATTGGAACAGATTGCAAAACGCAGCGAGAAAGAGACAAAGGAATACATCCGTCCTCTTCTGCTACTACAAGCAGAAATCGAGCAGGAACGAGAAGATAAGGTGCATGTCCATCGGCTGGTAGATTTTCTCACGAATGAATTAGGAGTCCTAAGACAGGAAATTGGTATCAAGACGGGCAAGGAGGATGAACTCAGTTCACATCCTGATCTTCTGAGTAAAAAGTGTCCCATCCGCTACGTGGTGACTTGCAATGCTTTGAAAGAAGGATGGGATTGCTCATTTGCATATGCACTTGTGTCCGCATCGAATATGGGAACCCGTCTGTCGGTGGAGCAAATCATTGGAAGAGTCCTGCGACTTCCGTATGCCAAACGAAAGCAACAAGAGATGCTCAATCGCTCTTATGTCTTCACTTCATCAAGACGATTCGACGATGCTGCCAAAGCAGTGGTGGAAGGATTGACTCAAAATGGCTACTCAAAACACGACGTAATAAGAAGCGATTCACAGGAGCAGCGCACCGACTATGAGGCGAGAAGAATACTCTCTAATGACGATTGCACTCTTTCACCACTGGCGATAGAAGGACAGTCTCTCGATTTCTATGATCTCATTCCAGAAACCTTCTCACTGCATGGAAAGGACATACCTGTCTCTTTTTTGGAAGAGCTTGAGAATCAGACGACCCTTATCGACGTTCAAGAAGATGCTGTAACTGTGGAGGCACAGCAAAGATTGAAGCTCATGCTGTTATCCGAGGATGAAACAAAAGAGGCTCTTATAAAATGGCTTTCTCGCACGGTACGTGATCAAGCAATCGGTATCGATGATATGAACAAGTTCCTGCATGGAATCGTCGAGACACTGCTTCAAAAACATTCATTGGAAATTCTATTTTCGCAAAAGTTTTCACTCCGCGACAGTCTCCGGAGACTTGTGGAAACACTCCTTTCCGAGCAGGCAGAGAAAACATTTCAGATGTTGCTCCAAGAAAAAAAGATCACGCCCAGTAAAAAGGACGTCTGGCATGTGCCATTCGAGATGACGCTGCTTCATCCCCAACAGGAGCCTTTCAAGAAACATCTCTTCGACCGCTGTGATGATCTGAATGGCGAAGAAATGTTATTAGCGAAACAGATCGACAATTGTGATGAGGTCGAGTGGTGGTTGCGCAATGTCGTCCAAGATCCGGATGGATTCTTCATTCAAGGATACCGTTCATCACGGTTCTACCCAGATTTCATCGTGCGAACAAAGAAAGGGACTTGGTGGGTGCTGGAGTACAAGGGGGCGGATCGTATTGGCTCCACAGATACGACGTATAAAGAGCAGATTGGGCAAATATGGGCGTCAATCTGCGGAAAGGGACACTCATTCCGTCTAGTGACGGCAGAAAACATGCCAAATGTCATCGAAGCTATTTGCTCACATTTTACTTAATTCCTTCCTTTATTTTTTATGTCTTCTCAGCAAACAGCATCGGCTCCGCGAAAAATAACTCTCGGCTTGATTATTGGATGGGTACTTGGAATCTTTATTCTTTTACCGGCTATTGCGATGCTCGCGAAACAGCCTGTAACCGGATTGGCATTAATTGCAGCATCGCTCATTCTTCTTCCCCCTGCAATTTCATTCATTCAGAAAAAAGGAAACTTCCATTTGTCCGGAGGGGTGAAATTCATCTTGGTTATTGTTCTATTGGGAGTAGCAGTAGGCACAATGGATCGAAGCCAGCTTCCTTCGAGTACAGAGACAGCGCAGCCATCAGATTCACAGCCGACAACAGAGGCTCAAGCACCAGCAGCTGCAAAATCCTATCAGGAAGTATTCACCTTCAATGGCAATGGAGCAAAAAAGTCGGAGCCTTTCACCATTACAGGTGACAAATTCAAGATCGTGTATGACTGCAAAGGAAGCCTCTGCCAAGCATGGTTGAAGAAGCCCGAAGGTGGATTCAGCTTCGAGTTGATCATGAATGGAACAGGACCGATCAAAGATGAAAGCATTTTCTACAATGCTGGCACCTACTACATCGAATCCAATTCCATCGCCACGTACACGATGAGTGTGCAGGATTATCGCTAGCATAAGCCATATGATTGAATGTAAATGATATCCGATAAAAAACGGATTAATACGATGATATGACAAGAACTTTTCCGTATGCGGAAAATATTGTCTAGAAATACTCTTCTTGCTAAATTTATAGTAATGGGACATCAAGTGGATTTCATACGTGTCGGCGAAGGTTCTAGAAGTGGTGACGCCATTGCTGCACGTTTCGGCAACTTGCACGGACCAAGGAGTGAGCAGTTCGTTATGGTAATCGATGGTGGAACGAAAGATTCAGGACGAGAACTTGTCCAACACATCCAATCATTTTATGGGACTGACACAGTCGATCTTGTTATTTCGACCCATCTCGATTCTGATCATGCGTCGGGGCTGACCGTGGTTTTGGAAGAATTGAATGTCAAAAAGCTGTGGATGCACAAACCATGGGAGCACGCTCAAGACATCCGCGATCTCTTCTTAAGTCCCAGAATGACAGATGAAAGTCTGGAGAGCACTCTTCGCCGTGAACTAGCGAATGCTAGAGCAGTAGAGACGATTGCAAATCGGAAAAATATCCCGATACAAGAACCTTTCTCGGACGTGGAAATGGGTCTATCCGGTTTATGGGTTCTCAGTCCAAGCACGGATTACTATCAAGGACTTCTGCCACACTTCCGAGATACTCCAGCGGCAAGAGAAGAACCAGGCTTATTCAAACGAGCTGTACAAGTAGTCACAGAAACCGTAACAACGTGGTTTGAAGAGAGTTGGGACATTGAGACGCTGAACGACCCAACCGAAGAAGAAAACCATCGAAGCGCGGAAAATAATTCGAGCGTGGTTCTGCTTGTGAGAACTGCCGATGGAAAACACATACTCTTTACAGGTGATGCGGGTGTTCCCGCCCTGACGCTTGCCGCAGAACGTGCTGAGGCTCTCGGATTCCATCTGCCAAGCCAGCTTGAACTCGTCCAGATTCCGCACCACGGCAGTAAACACAATGTAGGACCAACGATCCTTGACCGAATCCTTGGACCAAGGGATCAGCAGCAAACGGCTCTTGTAAGAGTAGCTGTTGTGTCTGCTGCCCCCGAAGGGGAGCCAAAACATCCATCAAAAAGAGTTACGAATGCGTTTCATCGACGTGGTGCTTTCGTACATGCGACCCAAGGAGCAACAAAGCTCCATCATCATGATGCTCCACCTCGGGAAAATTGGAACGAGGTAGCACCTCTTCCTTTCTACGATAAAGTCGAGGAGTAATCTTCCCCATTTCTGATCCTATGCTACTGCCAGATCATTACACCAGACAGGCACGCCTATTCCCTGCATTGCTTGTGATGCTGCCTATAGGGTTCGCTATTGTCGCATGGTTCCCCGAAAAGTTTCTTGGATGGGGACTTTTGTTGGGAGTCGCTACATCGTGTGGACTGACAGCTCTTTTTGCTCAGATCGGACGAGATCTGGGCAAACGCAAGGAACCGAAGCTTTATGCAAAGTGGGGCGGAAAACCGACAACACAGCTTCTGCGACATACAAGTACTTACATTGATCAACATACGAAGGCTCGCTACAAAGAAAAATTAAAAAGCCTCATAGCGAATATTAGTTTTCCAACGGCTGATGAAGAAAAGAATGCTCCCGATGCAGCGGATGAAGTGTATGTATCATGCACAAAATACTTATTGGAGAAAACTCGTGATCAAAAACAATTTGATCTGTTGTACAAAGAAAACGTCAACTATGGGTTCAGACGTAATCTATGGGGCATGAAACCCGCCGGACTCTTGCTCGCATTGATCGGATTCGCAGCTGCATCCGCACCCATCGTACTTGCGCAGGATATTGTGATTCTGCCAGTTGCCATTACTGCGACTGCACTTAATGCAATGCTACTCATCTGGTGGCTTTTTCGCATCACTCCGAATTGGGTACGCATTGCTGGCTTTGCTTATGCCGAAAGACTACTCGCCGCCTGCGAGTTATTGTCTGCGTGATTAACGACTAAGTAATTTTCTATTAATGATTGCATCCAGCTTCTGCGTATCCAGACCGACCTCTGAGAGAATGCATATTTCTAGTAAGATGATGAGTTTTTTCGTGCAATCGTACAGCTCATAGTCATTAAGTAGTGGCTGACCCTTCAAAGGAAGGACATGAGTAAATTTGTGGCGCGAGTTTTTAATCTTCTCAAGGATATCACCTTGAAACATTTTGTTTCTCCCCTCATTGGTGTTCATTGTTGTTAGCTTGTCGATAAGATCATCATCTTTTTGATATTTGAAACGGTAGTAGCCTTCTAATGCTGAAATAGTGTTTAGAAACTCATTTCGTAAATTCAGATCGGGGACAGCGATTGTAGAAAAGTAGAGGTTACAAGCATCTTTAGATTCCTGTGTACGCTTCGTCCAATTACTAAAGATAGTATCACTGCTTGATTTAATATCCTGAAAAGTAAAATGCATTTCATCAGGCCTGAGCGCTTTTTCCTCCAGAGGTTGAGACTCAAATCGGTCATGAATAATCACTTCTGGGCCGAATTTTTTGCCATCTGGCAATGGTGTTTCATTTAAACTGGTAAGACCTACGAGAGAAGTAATAACTGCATCTCTGCCTTGACCAAGAGTAAGGAGTTCTCTGAAAGAGAAAATTATTTTCAGAAAATCAGAATACGGCACTTCCGAACCATCTGCAGTTTCAATGATCAACATTGTGTTCTGCTTGATTGGAATTTTCTCTGTTACCCATAACGGGAAATAGACTGTCGTAAGGAGCGAGAGTAAAAAATTGTCCACCTTAGCCAGAGGAATTTTCTCTTGAGGTTCACAGATTAATGATGATCGTCGAATTCCTTTGCCATTGGCACCTGACTCATGTTCACAATGCAAAGGACTCATCCCAAACCAGTCATATAGATGAGAGAAGGTCACATACAACTTCTTAAAGGTTATATTTTTGGGATCATCAAAATAGGCATTCTCGAAAATCCGCGTAATTGTATAGGATTCAGAGTTATAGCCAGAAAAAACGATATGACTTCCTTTTACGGGTAGATATTCCAAGCTAATTGGCTTTCCGCCTTTCGAGATACCTAAAATTGTTTTCTCGGTATCGGGAGAAATAAAGCCAGTGTTACCGGACATAGCAGCTTGCAGCTCAGCCGTTGTCTTAAGCGCGAAAGCACCGTTCAATTCAAGTGTGTATTTATGATCGCTATTAATCTGCAAAGTCCCAGGAATAACAACGCTATCATTGTCGGAAAACCACCACTGGCCTTCGATAGAACGGTTCGTATCCATGTGACTTTTATAGATCTCTAGGGAGCTGGAAGGCAAGCGGGTCTATCCACTACTGATTTCCCTCTTGCTAGGGCAGGAGGGTCTATTAACACCTGTTCGTCTTGGCTGGGGAGGAGGGATTCGAACCCCCGAATGCTTGCTCCAGAGGCAAGTGCCTTACCACTTGGCGACTCCCCAACGGTGTAATGAATGAAGTCTTGAGCTGAGATCAGCAACACTCAACCACGACAGAGTAATAGCTACCGAAGGCGTTTCCAAGCACAATACGGAGATTTGCCATGACACGCTCACTATGACACACATACCTCTGTACACTTTTTACTCCAACCGGTAATTCGTCGATTTCACCTGTGTAGAGGCAAGATCCACCCAGTCGATCGTCGTATTTCCATCGCTCCACTCTACCGTCCCTGTACTCGCAGGGTTGCTTAAGTTGTTGAGACTCGCCTGCAAAATGCTGATACCCGTTTCGCTCACGCCCGTCACCGTCCCCTGCAGTGCAAGGTTGATGGTATCTCCGCGGGAGATCGTTGTACTCACGTCCCCCGCTGCAAGTCCGCTACACGTTACCGTGATGGTCCCCGTGGTGCCGCTGCTCACGCAATTATGCGTCGTGCCGGAGTTTTGGATGTTATAGAGCCGAAAGGACGCCGGTTCGAACGTTACATTCACGGCACTGACAGTAAATGCAAGACGATCGATCACGATAGTATTGGGTCCGTTCATGATGTTCTCGTGATTCGCAGCGCGGAAACCGAACCGAGCAAACTGCATGGCACCAAGGGAGATCGGTGAATTTGGCGGATCCGGATTGGTATTGGTGATGTCGACGATTTTTGCAAGAACAATGGTATGCGTCGGTCCGGTGATCGCACTGTTGCTTGCAACGACACTGGTACCGATGAATACTTCGCCGTCCTCCGCAGAGTCTCCGTTATTCTGCGCAAGCTGCTGTCCGGAATCGTATCCTTCACCTTGCACCGCCACACTGCTGCCCGTCGTCGCATCGTTGATGGAAAGCGTTACTGTTTGCCCACTCACTGCTCCTTGCGTATCGGATTTCAAGACGGCTTTGACGATGACAGACATCTCGCCGTGCTGCGAAACTATAAAGTCTTTGTCCGCACAGAAACGCCCCGATACGACGGTGGAGCAATGGATACTCTTGCCGATTGCAAACGGCTGCGGGGATCCCGCTGCATAGAATCGCAGTGTATCCACGCCGGAAGGAACACCGGTGATTGCGAGTTCTTTGACGATGACATCCTCGGCTTCTGCGCGGAATTTCAGGAGAAGAAGCGACGGCGTCTCGGTACTCGCGATAATCTGCCTGTCGCCGATGGGAACGGTATCGAGCGTCACGAACAGATTACCCCTCGTCCCGAGTGACACGGTCTGCGACGTGTCCGTAATCACAGAAATCCAGCAGATGCTGACCGTGCACTGCGCGTTATTGATGACAATGCCGTTTAATTCGGCTCCATCACTCTTGCCCACTGCTTCGACGAAATCCGAAAGCCCTGTGGAAAAACCGACGGAGATGGAACTCGGTAAGACACTGGTTTTCACGTCCGCCCACAGTTCCACGCGCGTGTACTGACCGTCGCGAATGAGAATATTCAAATTACCAAATGCCAGTGTTTCTCCGGATGGTGTCGCTGCACCGTACAACGATTCGACGATGCCATCGCCGTCACGATCCAGCAAAAGGCGATAATTCTCCGCATTGGAGAGCGATCCTGCCAGGCTTTTAAGTTTCAGCGTGGTGATGTAGACATCCTGACTTCCTGCGATGCCAACAAACGCGAACAACGGAACGTCTTGCGATCCGGAAGATTTTGCCGAAGTACCAATCGTCTGTTGTTCCAAGCGCATCGCACCGTGCTGAATTGTTTCCGGTACGATCACGCAGATACTGCTGCACCCGTCGCCATCGAGTTTGTTGCCGTCGTCACACTGTTCCGCACCTCCTTTGGTGCCGTCACCGCAGATGCTCTGTGTCAGCGGCGGGAATGTTACAGTGGTTTCGTCGACCTCCTTGGGGATCGCATTTGGATCGACCACGGCGATCTGCGTGCCAATCAGCGTCAGGAGCAACGCCATCTCGCCGCGCGAAAGATCATAGTCGGGCGTATAGGGCAAACGCCTGAAGACCGCCCGCTCCGCTCCCGCATCCATATAGCGCTTGTACCATGGATCGCCGTCGTCTTGGGGGTTGATCGGCAACTTCCACGCTTCCACACTCATCTTCAGAGCTTCGGCGAGATTAATCGTGTCTTCGCCGCGAAACGTCCCATCGGGATATCCGCTGATAATACCCACCTGCTTGGCAGCACACGCAAAAGGCCAATACCAGGCGCTGTTTCCTGTAAAATCTGCAAAGCAATTGCCGCTCCCTGCGAGGTATGCCTGGTTTCCGTAGACGGCGAGCATGAGGAGTTTTAAAAACTCCGCGCGGTTGATCGGCTTATACGGACGGAATGTGCCGTCTTCGTATCCGTTGATGATTCCATTTGCGTAGAGAAGATTCACCGAGCTTTCATACTCGTAGCCGTCAATATCGGAGAGACCGACAGCGAAAGCGCTGTTCGGTATTGATGTCAGGAAGAGAAGTCCTAACAGGAGAACGGATAATGAAGAGTGGATAGTGGATAATGGACGAGGCACGACACCAGTATAGCGCAATTTGCCATTATCCATTCTCCATTATCCATTATCCATTCGCCCCGTATCATCCCGCCTGTGCCTGCGTTTCCTCACGATCGATTTCCTGTTGCTGCTCCTGACGCTCGATCATGGTATCAGGATCGGCATTGTCGAGCGCCCTGCCTATCGCAGATTCCTCCATCTGCTTGATGGTTTTCGTCTTCGGCGCCTTCGACGATTTCTCCGACTTGGCTGCGTCGTCTTTCGCACGCTTGGTTTCCTCATCCTTTTGCCCATCCGTGCTAATCTCCTTCTTTAACTGGCTGAGGTTCAGCTGGGACTTCAGCTCCGTCTCCTGCACCTTGCTCTCCTTCACTGCACCAAACTTCCTGCCGATTTCTTTCTTAAGTTGCTCTTTCCTGCCGTGGTCCGCACGGGAAAACGTCTGCTCCGAGGAAGCAGAGAGAAAAATATCATCGTCGTCACCGAGAGGCATACACGCAAGTATAGAACGACTTGCATCGAAAGAAACAGGGTGGTAGATTGTACACCTATGTTTCTGGGTCATATTTCATCGTTTCGGATAGAACCATACGCAGCGTGCAGAGTGTTTGCGGGACTGCACTCGGATCTCGCAGTCGTCACGTTATTATCTGCCTTTGCTTCGTTCCCCCACATTCTACGTTTGACACTACAACTTCTGCTTTGTGGTATACTGATCATAAATTCCATACTCCTCGAAGCCAAATCCGACCAACTCTCTTCATGACACTGCAGGATTATCTCACACTCGGCAATATCGCAGCGGCGCTGACAGCAATCGCAGGGCTGCTCCTCTTGATTTATTTAACAATCGAACAACATAATACGAAAGATCACAGACGCCGATAAATCGTGTCATCGAAGTTCAACCCGACTTCGCCCTTGGGCTACGCCGGACAAGTTGGATAGTATATGATCGTTCTAGTTTGCCCCCGTAGCTCAACTGGATAGAGCGTCGGTCTTCGGAACCGAAGGTTGCAGGTTCGATCCCTACCGGGGGCACCACGTAAAATTGCGCGCAGCGAAGCGAGCAGCTATTTTACGTGGGACGTG
>CAYGDT010000031.1:0-15705 GCA_964348745.1 uncultured Candidatus Peribacteria bacterium | reverse complement strand
TTGCTAAACAGTTAGAAAAGTGTTACAATAATAATACAAACAAAAATACTATGAAAGGGCTTACACATCATAAAAAATTCGGTTTTCAACGCAAATCCCTTCGGAGGAAGAAGGAGCCGCATGCAGTATCGTACCTGCGCCAGCGTACATCGTTCTGGGTCGCAGTTCTTTCGTTGTTTACGTTTACCATCGGCAATATGGTAGGTCAGCACGGATGGTACGTCTTTTGGGCGTCTGTCCTTGGAGGGGAGGATAACAGCCAGATCGCCTATGTGGGATCGGTCACACCGTTTGCGCATGTCGTCGATTATACCTGTTGGGCGAAGTATGGAGGTGATTTTAAACTCAATACTTTCCGGCAAGTTCCGGCCGAGTGTTTGGCGACTCAGCCACAGTACGTTTCATCGAGTGATCGAAATGATCTTTACTCCATGCAGTACATGAGCAGTTATGCTGCTACATCCGAGGGGTCGGGTACCCACCCGGGTGTTGACCTTCGCGTTCCGGTCGGCACCCCCGTACGTGCTGTCATGAACGGGCGCGTGTTTGCGGCCGACAATCAATTGAATGGATGGGGAGAGTATGTCGTTTTGGAGCACCCCAATGTTCCGGACCCCGAAGCTGCCGGCCGCACAACGACGCTCTACTCTGTGTACGCGCATTTAAGTGTGGCGACTGTACGTGCAGGATCTCTGGTGAAGATTGGTGACCAGATCGGACTCTCCGGAATGTCGGGGGATGCTTCCGGGCCGCATCTCCATTTCCAGATCGACCGTGATGACGCTCCGTACCACCCCTATTGGCCCAATTCGCTTGGTGACGGATACACGATGACGGTGAATCCATTCCTGTATGTGCAGGCACATGCATCGGTTGAACCGAGAACAATCGTTGCGTCTGAGCGGACAAATCAACTGGCAGCTCCGCGGCCTCAGACGAGGAAGAACATCGATATCGACCAGAGCCCCAAGGGCGTTATCGCACGGTTACAGCAGTATCGCGAAGACCGCATAACGCAACGCCTTGCTGATCGCGACAGTCGTCAGACATTTGTGGTTGCAAGCAATTTTACAACCGGTCTGACGCAGGTCGTGCGGCCGTCTGCACCGACTCCTACGCCGGTGCCTCAGATCGCTGCGGAGAGTACGGTGATCGAAAACCGCACGGGAAAGGTTGCGACCGTGGAGATGATCCATGACGGTTCGTTCTCCGGACGAACATGGGAAAAAGTAACGGTGCGATTGCTCGATAGCGATGGCAACATCGTGACGAGTCCCGATCTCAACAGCGATATCGCACTGCGCGCAGACTTTGGGATCGCCGAGTTCCGTCCTGCGACTCTCTCTCCACTCGATTTCTATCAGGGCTCTGCAACAGTGAATGTTCTGCCGCGTGGCCGCACGACGCTCGTCATGAAAGCGCTTCCCTTTGGTGTCATTGCGCAGCCGATGAGATTTGAACGATAACTAGAAAAGGATAGAGAATAGAGGATAGAGGATAAATAAATGGTTATTCATTATTCTTTATCCTCTATCCATTATCCACTTCGTATAGTCCTCAATTTTTATTACATGGATCGCAGGTTGCTCGTACGGATGCACTGTAATAATCGCCTGTAGTACATCTTGGAGAACGTCATCGTTTACAACGAATTCAATGCGTTCTTCTTCCACCTCTTCCAGAGTACCAATCGAACCGATTGCAGGAGTAGCGCCTTTCAATGGTCGGTAGCGGCCGGTTCCTCTTGAGGAAAAACTGCAGCTTTCGTAGTTGCCGATTTTTCCTGCGCCCGCCTTCGCAGCCGCATTCCGAATAGCATCCGCTGAGGATGCCGGTGAATAGATGATCAATGAGTACATCGGTTTATCGTACCCGTGAATATACACTCAAACCCGTCATCACGATGAAGAGCGCTCCTGCAGCAATCACTTTTTCCAACGTATCGAGAAACAGAGCCGACACACCAAAGAGTGCGCCGAGGCCTGCGGTCAGCACGATTATGCGCCGCTCGCTCCAACCTTTGCCGAGCAAGCGATGGTGCAAATGTTCGTCGGTAGCGTTGCCTTTCATAGGATTTTTCCCTTTCCATACTCTGCGGAGTATGACGAGGAATACGTCGATCAGCGGAACGCCGAGTACCAAAAACGCCGTTGCGACCTTACCGCCGGAGTAGATGGTCAGCACCCCGAGCATGAGACCGAAAAACATTGCGCCGGTATCACCCATAAGAACTTTGTTCGGCGGAATATCAAAGAGCGCACCTGCCGCCGCTATCGCTGCGAGTATGAAAGCGAGGAGCGCGACTTCGGGCTGGGAAACCCTGTCACTAAGCGACAGTGCGCCGATCACCAGAAATCCGATGGTGGAAAGTACGCTTACCTGACCAGGAATACCGTCAAACCAGTTGAGAGCATTGATACAGAGCATCATCCAAACGATTGTGAAGATGCCGCTGAGCACCGGCAAAGGGCCGATCGGAATGGAAAATTGAAAATGGAAAATTGAAAATTGCGGAAGGAACACATCAACAGTATCCAGTTTAATAATGCCGTCAGGAAGCAGTGGATTGGTCAGCGTGTATATGCGTGATCCGGTTGCAAAAATGATGAACGTGATGAGTATTTGCAGTATCAGACGCACGTTTGGATTCAGCCCGATGCGATCATCGGTAAAACTGACGAGTGCGAGCAGGAAGACTCCGATAAGAATGCCCGCAGACTGCGTTGTCCACGGTGCAATGATCGAAAATATCATAACGAATGTCAGGACAGCAAGAATGCCGGTTGGGTAGGGGACTCGCTTGCGTTTGTGTCCGTAGCGTTCAGGGTAATCGAGGAGGTCGAGTTTCACAAAATCCCGCAAAGCGATCGTATGAAGAATTGCGCAGGTACAGAATGCCAAAAGAGGGATAAGAAAAATCATGACGAGCTCGCGAAGACACAATACACTATTTCCGTAATGCACTCCTATAGGGATCCTCATCGGCTTCTCTTCGGACTTCTCGGCTCAGACCACAATTCCTCGGAGCTCAAACGGTACTGGAACAGTTTGTTTTTGGAAGAGGGGATCGATGCGTTCTTCGATCATTATCCGGCGAATGAAGAATCGCTTCCAGAACGGCTTAGTGAAATGTTTCACTTCGACCGACGTGGATATATAGTAGGAAAATCGCTACAGAAAGCAATTATTCCACTACTCGATTTATTGGATTCCTCTGTGCAGGGGGAGGGGAGTGCCTCAGTTATCGTGAACAATGAAGGAGTGCTGACCGGATATTTTCTCTCTGATCAGGGAGCGATTCGTGCTGTGTGGCTACCTTCGAGTCGATCATCCGATGTTAATCGATCATGACATGCATCTAAACACAATTTTTCCATTGTCAATGATCATGCTATTCTCTGCTTCGTATCATTCACATTTCCTATGAAGTATCCGATGATTCATCAGGCAGATTTGTCCGGTAAAAACGTATTACTGCGTGCGGGATTTGACATGCAGATCGAAAACGGTGTTGTTCAGGACACCACGCGTATCAGGGCAAATTTAAAAACCATGCGCTACATTCTGGATCACGGCGCGGCACTTATTATCATGTCGCATCAAGGCAGGCCAAAGCCTCCGGAGCGTGATCCTGCTTTCAGTCAACTCCCCGTAGTTCCCGTACTGGAACAATTGCTACAAACAGCAGTGCACTTTGCTGAGCGGGCTACCGGCCCGGCAACGAAAGCACTAGCACAAGGACTGAAGCCGGGAGAAGTGTTGCTCTTGGAGAATCTGCGTTACGAGGAAGGTGAAACGAGCAAAGATCCCGCTGTGCGAGACGCGCTCGGCAGGGAGCTTGCCGCTCTTGCGGACATCTATGTCAACGATGCGTTCACCAATTGTCATCGCGATCATGCGAGCATGACATCCGTGCCAAAATATATCCCCGGCTTTATCGGATTAACTGTGGAAGAGGAAATTGCAGGTCTTTCCAAAGCGACGGAAAACCCTACGCGACCGGTGACGCTGATAATAAGCGGACTGAAAATGGAGACAAAGGTACCGGTGATTCAGCGTTTTCTCAATCACGGCGACGATATTCTCGTAGGTGGCGGAGTTGCCAACACATTCCTCCGTGCCAAAGGGCTTTCCGTCGGCACAAGCAAGTATGATACAGAGTTCGTGGACCTTGCTACGCAATTGCTCGAAGCAAGCGGAACAAAAAATTTGGCAAAAGTTCACGTTCCTGCAGATGCGATCGTAGCGGCTGAACCGAAGGATGATGCACGTGCGTTCACCGTTTCCTCCGATGCCATCGACGATGGACTTGCGATCTATGACATAGGACCTGCCACGGTGGCGCAGTATGCGCGGGTGATTGCAAAGTCCGGAACCATTGTCTGGAACGGTCCTCTGGGATTCTATGAATGCGAGCAGTTTGCCGAAGCTTCCAAACGCATCGCAGAGGCGATCGCCCTTGCGACGGAGCTTGGAGCAGTTTCTGTTGTCGGTGGCGGAGACACGCTGGATTTTCATGATAAGTATGACTATCCGAAGAGCTGCTATACCTATGTCAGCACCGCAGGAGGCGCGATGTTGGATTTCATTTCGGGTAAACCATTGCCGGCGTTGGAAGCGCTGAAGAACTAGCAATGTCACCCATGCTACCCATCACTGTGCTGTTCCCGGAACAAGGGGAATCCGTTGCTGCGTTCGAGCGACGCATCGCAGGTACTCCCGGAGATCTCATCGTCATTTTTTCCGATCTGGAAGATGAACTTCTTCAAAACAAGGAAGCCAGAAAGCACATGTTCTCTGTCTGCAAGAAATACGGGACGCGCCTGAGAGTAGCCACCCACAATCACATTCTGATCGCCGCAGCGCGACCGCGCGGAATTCGCGTCGTGCACACTGTTGCCGATCTAAAAAAACTTCTTGCAGGCAACCCGAGTTTGGATGATGCGCTTCGAGAATTTCAGCCGCAAATCTGGCGGCAGCAACTGCGAAATCGCCTTCAATCTATGGGGCTACTCAGCCTCCCGAAACTGCGTATTTGGGCGCTGATCGGCGTGAGTAGTGTACTCTTTTTCTTCGTCGTATTTCGCTTGCTCCCCTCGGCGACTGTCCGTGTCTGGCCTCAGGAGGAGAGCGTCTCTCAGACGGTGAATATTTTCCTGGCGCAGTCGGGTGCCATAGCGGCGCTTCCTCCACGCGTTCGCGTTATGGCGTTGGTACCCGTCTCTGTCCGCGCGGAAAAAACAATCACATTTGATCAGATCAGCAAGGAATTTATCGGCAAGAATGCAGTAACGGTTATGAGTGTGCACAATGATTCTACCGAGACGTACTGGTTGAAAAGCGGTTCGCGACTGCGCAACCAAGCCGGCATGAATTTTAAGATTCTCCAGTCCATCAAGATCGACCCTGCTACCATCACGAGTGTGAAGGCTGAAGCGGAACCCGAGGATGTCTATGGGAATATTGTTGGAATTCGTGGCAACGTTCCGGCGGGTTTGCAGTGGTACTTTACGGGGCTTACCAAGGAGGAGCAGATACTTGTCTACGCAGAGAACACGGAACCGGGTACAGGCGGAAAGAGTGCATTTCGCAGGGTTTTACAGCAGAAAGATCTGGATATAGCCAAAAAGAAGCTGGAGCAAGAACTGCTCACTCAGGCAAAACAGATGATCGCCGAACGTAAGGCATTAATGAATGTCTCCGGTGAGTACGGTGTCATGGACTTGCTCTACTACGATGAGCTGACGAAATCTCAGTATGTCGATTTTTCACTGCCGACGCAGTATCTGGGTACGAATGTGGATTCCGTTCCTGTGCAAGGTAGTTTGCTCTACACCATGTACGCGTATGACACGCAGGCCGTACTAGATATGCTCAGTAAGGAACTGCGCGACCACGTGGGTGAAGGAAGGCGGCTACTGGAGAAAACCCTGAACTTAAGCCACCTTGTGGCGCACGTCATCGACTACTCCGATGATTTCTCGTGGATCAAGGTCACGGTCGACCTCTCGGGTACAGAGCAGTACATTCTTGATCCGCTTTCTCCGACCGGTGCTGTTTTTGCTAAGAAGGTTCGCGAAAATATCAAAGACATCAACAAAAATGATGCAGAGAGCATCGTTGGAAATTATCCTGAAGTACGCAAAGCACTGGTGCATGTCTGGCCCCCTTGGGTGAAGACACTCCCGAGCATTCCTTCGAGTATTGTAGTGGAGCCGGTTCTCGAGGACTAAACGGAGGGGGGACTACGCTGGTTTACTATTGTTGTTTTTATGTTCATTGTCGGGGAGGTGATACATATGGAAATATTTTCGAACAATTGGTGATACCATCGCACAATGGAATGTCTGATAAAGTATGCACAATTTACGTACATAGAGCTAAATTCAACTACGAATCGCTTATTTGACTTCGTCAATTGATACTTAACATAAAATGCATTATGTTAAGTAGGAACAATTGTGGAAAACCCTTCTTCCCCCTCGCAGGCACGATCAGACACCCTCGGAGCCGCTATCGATCGGTATCTCGTCTTTCTGAAGGCCGAGCAGAATAAATCTCCGCTCACCATCATTGCATACAGGCAATCACTTTCGCTCCTTCAAAAACTTCTCGACATCAACTCCCCTGCCGGCATCGATAAACAATCCGTGCGTATCTACAAGTCCGCGCTCCATAGTTTTCGTACAAAAAATGATCGTGAGCTTGCGATCCGTACGAAAAACCACCACTTGACTATACTGCGTGCTTTCTTGCGTTATCTTATTCAAGAGGAAGAGATGGATGTGTACCCCCCCGACCGTGTCACACGCTTTAAAGAGGAGCAACGTAAGGTAAAGGTTCTCTTTAAAGACGATCTGGATGCACTGCTTGCAGCACCCGATGAAACAACCAAAATCGGCAAGCGCGACAAAGCAATCCTCGAACTTTTCTTTTCTACCGGTCTGCGTCTCGCGGAGCTGAGGAGCCTAGATACCGATGACATCAACTTTAAAACTCGCGAGATCTCGGTACGGGGAAAGCGGGGCAAGATCCGTGTTGTGTTCATCTCCGATCGCGCAGCACTGTGTCTGGAGCGGTATCTGGAGATTCGTTTGGATCACCTGACTCCCCTCTTTATCCGCAATTTTGATAAAGCAAATAAGCAACTGCCACCGGGGGAAAACTTTCGCCTCTCGCGTATTTCCATCTACGAGCTCGTGAAACGCTACGCGCGTGCAGCAGGGATCATGAGTAGCCCCTCTCCACACACACTCCGGCATAGTTTTGCGACGGATTTACTTCGCAATGGAGCCGATCTGCGCTCGGTGCAGGAGATGCTGGGGCATAAGGACCTTGGCACGACGCAGATTTATACACATGTGACCAATCCTCAATTAAAGGAAGTGCATAAAAAACACCATAGTACAGGATAATGGGTCATCGCGGCGTAGTCGCAGACGGAGTCGGATGACAAATCCGCAGCTTAAAGAGGTGCATTCGAAGCATCATGGGAAGTAGGGAAATAATTTAACGAACCCACACCCTATATTCGTACACCTCCGGCCCATCGATGACTTCTTCGAACTGTACATCCTTATCAAGTTGTTCCTGAGCTATCTCTCGCAGTGTGTTTCTGTATACATCAACAATTTCTACGCGTCCAAAATTCACACCGACTTGCTGCCCTTCCTGTGTGTGTGGCGCTCCATTTAGATCGATATGTAATTCTCCCTCTTGTCGATTCATTAGGCCATCCAGCGCTTCATAGACGCAATGCATGTTGATGAAGGGTTGCGATTCGGACATGGGAAAAGTGTAGCGGAAAGCCATTTATACAAGGTTACTTTGTTGAAAAAATGAACGACAAAATGATAGACTTTTGGTCTATGGATAAAGCAAATGAAGTCGTCGATGCTTATTTGGCTGCATTTCCACTATGCGGTGATTGGAATCACAGACCTTCTATTGAGGAAGTAGAAGCAGTGATGCGACCGTTTGCTCCGATTTCCTATGAAGTTCAGATCCAGATCGACCGATTGTTTGAGAAGATGGATCTAAATTCTCTCTCGGTCGGAGAGCACTGCTGGTGGGAAGCGGATTTTGCTGTTTCTGGTGATGGACCTATGCATCAACTTATCATTTGGGGTCTAGTTTCCGATCCATGCACGTGTGTCGTTCCGCACTTGGAGGCTGCGATTGCGAAAGCCACGCGAAGCAATATTGACCACCGACTTGTAGCATTACGGGATTTGTGGATCGAATGCGATAGAGACGATGGAAAGTTTCATGATAGCACCGATATAGACTATCTCATCTGATTTTGGAATTGTCAGAATTTCTTGGTCATTTAGCGTTTTGCTTTCCTTCTGCGCTATCATAGCAGCATGCGCTACGGATCCGTTGTCATCAAGATTGGCACGAATGTCCTCACAAAAGAGGATGGTTCGTTAAATATCGCTGTTATTCAATCATTAACTAGGCAAGTTGCCGATCTGCAGAGAAAAAAAATCAAGGTGGTCATGGTCTCCTCGGGTGCGATGGCTGCGGGACGCGGTATTCTTCAGCCAAAAAAATCGATGAAGGGGGTTGCCGGACGGCAGGTGCTCGCAGCTGTCGGACAAGTGGAACTGATCCATACGTATGCAGTGCACCTAAAGAAAGAAGGGCTCCATTGCGCGCAGGTGCTTGCAACCAAAGACGATTTCCGCAGTCGCAAACACTACTTGAATATGCGCAGCTGCATGGAGTCTCTTTCGGCGGAGGGTATTATTCCGATCGTCAATGAAAACGATGTCGTCTCCGTCGAGGAGCTGATGTTTACCGATAACGACGAACTTGCGGGACTGATCGCTACGATGCTCAACGCCGATGCGCTGATTATTCTCAGCAGCATCGACGGACTTCAGAAGGACGACGGTGAAGTCATCGCGCAGATCGCACCCGGGCAGCGCGACTGGAAACAGTATTTGCGCGTTACCCTCTCGCAGTTCGGGCGCGGCGGCATGCATACGAAGTGCGAAACAGCACAAAAACTTGCCCTTGTTGGCATCGAAACCGTTATCGCACGCGGGACGCGCGACGGCATCGTCGCCGATATCATCGAAGGCAAGTCCGTCGGTACCAGATTTCTCCCGAAGGAAAACGTTTCGAGCACCAAGCGGTGGGTTGGAACGAGTGCGGGCGCGGCCAAAGCATCGGTGTATCTGCATCCACTCGCCTGCGAGAAATTGCGTGATGAGCATGCTGCTATCAGTCTGTTACCTGTCGGCATCACCAAAGTGGATGGTGATTTTTCCAAGGGTGACGTCGTGCATTTGTGTGATGCGAAGGGAAACCACATCGGGCTCGGCATGGCGGCGTACGATTCCGAGCAGGCACGCAGCAATATGGGCAAAAAAGGAGCGCGTCCTCTGGTACGCTATGAGTATCTCTATTTCTTCCATGCGTAAGAAACTTGCTATCATCGGCGCTGGTAAAATGGGTTCCGCCCTCAGTCGCGGCGTGGGCGATTTTGCGCAAACGATCGTCTGCGACAGGCACCCCGAGAAACTTTCAAAGCTCAAAAACGTCCTCACTTGCAGCAACCCGGACGATGCCATCGCCGATGCAGATGCGGTGCTGTTTGCCGTAAAGCCGCAGACATTTGATGCGTGTTTGAGCGACATTACATCTCTGCGATCGGATACACTCATTATTTCCATTATGGCGGGAATCCCGATTGCCGTTCTCCGGAAAAAAACCGGATGCAGCTGCGTCGTGCGTGCCATGCCGAACCTCGGTGTTGCCGTCGGCCACTCGGTAACGGGTTGGGTCTCCTCTCCGGATCTTCCCGATGAATATACGCACTTTGTCCGCGCGCTCTTTACGTGTACGGGAGCGAGTATTGAACTTTCGTCCGAGGATCAGATGGATGCGTTTACCTCTATCAGCGGTTGCGGACCTGCGTACTTCTTTTTACTTGCTGAGATCCTCTCCGATCTTGCGCATGAGTTTGGGTTTGCGACTGAGGACGGTGAAACGATTGCACGCGAGGTGCTGATTGCATCGGGAATGTTGATGGCGCAGTCGGAGGATACGCCCGCAGAATGGAAACGCGCTGTCGCCTCGAAAGGAGGTGTCACGCAAGAAGCGCTGGATGTGTTTGCAAACCTTGATCTCAAATCCACAGTACGAAGCGCTCTGAGTGCCGCGCAGCGTCGATCCCGCGAACTTTCTTCATGAGTACTATCATCGAAAGCTTGCGGCAGACACGTGATGCAAGTCGTTTGCTCGTCTGTCTTCCGGATGTCGCAATATCCAATGCGCTTCTCTCACTTGCGGATGCTCTTCTACTGCACACCGAAGAGATTCTCGCAGCCAACAAAAAAGATCTTGGTCGCATGGACAGCAGCGACCCGAAGTACGATCGTTTACTTTTGACACCGCATCGCATTGCAGCCATGGCGGCAGATGTTCGCATAGTCGCTGCACTCCCCTCCCCGCTCGGTTGTGTCCTTGAGGAGCGCACCCTTCCAAACGGTCTACATCTAGAGAAAATCTCGGTTCCCATTGGGGTCATCGGCATGATCTACGAGTCGCGCCCAAACGTTACTGTCGACGCGTTCTCGCTGTGTTTCAAGGCGGGCAATGCCTGTGTACTCAAGGGTGGAAGTGACGCAGGCTATAGTAATGTCGCTCTCATGAAAATCATCCACGCAGTTTTGCGTTCTTCCGGTATTGACGAGCACGTTGTCACTCTGCTTCCCACGGATCGTGAGGCGGTCACGGAGCTTTTGCAGGCCGATGCATTTGTAGATGTCATCATCCCGCGCGGCAGTAAACAGTTGATCGACTTTGTGCGTGATAATGCTCGTGTTCCCGTCATCGAAACGGGTGCGGGTATCGTGCACACCTACATCGACGAGAGTGCTGATATCGCAAAAGCCACTGCGATCATCCTCAACGAAAAAATCCGCCGTCCCAGCGTCTGCAATGCTCTGGATACGATTGTCTTGCATTCGTCGCTGCTCTCCAAACTTCCGGATCTCGTCAAAGGTCTTGCGAAACACAACGTGGAAATTTTTGCCGATAGCCAAGCGTACGATGCTTTGGAGGGTTCGTACCCCAAGGAACTTCTCTCTCCGGCATCCGAAGAACATTTCGGAACGGAGTTTCTTTCACTCAAGTGTTCGATCAAAACGGTGCACACCATTGACGAAGCTCTTGAGCACATCGCGCGGTACAGTTCCCGCCATAGCGAAGCGATCATTGCGCAGAACCCGGAAGTAATCGAACGCTTTCTGAACGAAGTTGACGCCGCAGTGGTCTACGCCAATGCTGCAACAACCTTCAGCGATGGTGCGCAGTTTGGCATGGGCGGAGAAATTGGTATCAGTACGCAGAAGTTGCACGCCCGCGGCCCGATGGGGCTTAAAGAAATTACGAGTTACAAGTGGGTGGTGCGAGGAAACGGGCAGGTACGTGCAGCATAATATTCATTCGGCAAGTCGAAGACCTGCTCTATCATTTATTCATTCTCCACATCAAACGTAAATTGCACATACATCGTATTTTTAAGTAGCGGCTGCGGAGCACGAACGTCTAGAGATTCCACATCTTCATTCTCAAAGGAAAGCTGATATTCATACCCGTTTAGTATTTTTCTTCCATGTTCGCATTCATGGTTTGGAAGCATCATAACATTTCCGTCCGGATCCCTTCCGTACGCCGTAATGTGATGATCTGCATTGCAAGAGAGACTGCCTGCTGATTGTTTTCTACTTACCCCTGTGAGAGTACATTGAACGGAGGAAAAGCGATCTTCGTCCACATAGTAGTGCTTCACTTCACCCACGTGCAGGGAGGTATCCTGCAGTTCGTACGTTCGGGGTTCAGATAGGATCGGTACAGATGTATGGACGATTGGCATTGCAGCAATTTCTGCAGTGACATGTATGTGTCGCAGTGTTTCTCTGTTGCATCCATCAGGGAATCGGGCATTGCCGTGACGAGGATTCTTACTTCCGTCACATTCGTCCAGCATCGAAAATATGCCATCATCTGTTTCAGCGTTCATCGTTACAATTCTTGAATGGATGATGGCAACACCCGGGTCAGCTTGAATGTAGACAATCGCGTCGCGTAGTTGCAGATCGAGAATTCCGCAGAATGCGCCGTTGAATGCCAGTTTTTGTTTTTCAGTTTGTGTCTCGATTGTAGTCATCTGTATTGTCGAACTAAAATCGTAGTTGTCATTTGCTTGCACAAAATCCCAAAAAGATTGCTTTGGTGATACGGGGACGATTCGCATTTCTTTCTGAAGAGGTTCGATGTTGAGTGCTCCGCCTACATGTCTGTTTAATATAGGAATGTACTCAGTGATCGGGATTGGCTCTCCTGGTATTACGCGAGGAATATCCGGCATTCGCACTCCATCAAAATGCAACTGCGCTTCCGCGAGGCGTTGATGTTCGACGACGCTGCTGAGTCGCCTGCGTTGTTCAAGCGAAAGTTTTCTCGTTTCATCTCCTTCTTTCCATCTGCTTGTCATACCGTTGTACCGCGGGCTCGTTCGACGCATGAGTTCCAGCGATGCTTGTTCCCGTACGGAGTACTCACTGTGATCCATTAAAGCAATTAATTCGCTCCGCTCAGCCGTGCGTAGGTTATTGATTGTTTTTGGTTCTTTGCCTGATGCGATTTCCGGCGAAAAAAACGACGCGGCAGTGAGCAAGATTGGAGCGAAATTGCTGACAACTGATCGTCGTTCCATGTATGGAATGTACTACTGATTTTCGTGGTGTCAATATGGAGTAAAATTTGAATTTACATCAATCCTACGGCTCCATCACCACCTCCATTCCATCCTCTGCCTCCACTACCGGAGCAGACCGGCTCACGATCATCCTCAGAATCTGCAAATTCTGCAACGCCCGCACCGGCATTGCCGTGTGGAGTAAACAGGACCACGTCCACCGGCTCGTCGTACAATTCTTTCCCTTGCAATGTAAATGCTTGCGGAAGCTGGTCTACACTGTTCATCAAAAATACATCGTCTTTCAATCCGGATACCAAACGACCATTGTCTTTAAACTCCATTGCCGATGTCTGATGTGGAGATCCGAACTGAGAGCGATTGCCTGCGATTTGTGCTCCTGCACGAAAACCTTTTTTCAATGAAAAATCTTTATTTGGATAACTGATCAATGTATTTCTATGGTCAATCGCAAGGAATGCTTCGCGAGGTAAATCTCCGGGTGAGACGATATACTTGGCAGTCATACCTCCTACATCGATAAAGGGTGTGGTGGAATTCCGGAGGAATTTTGCAGCATGATTGCAGTCTTCATCGCTTATAGATGCGAAGGACAACATGATATTTGGTTCAATATCTTCCTCCTCCAATTCGCATTTGGTTTTGCAGAGCAACTGCCAATAGTTTATTTGCTGCGTTATAGTCGCATCTTCCTGTGCGTCCATTGGGGTCGGCCATCCACAGTTTCTCTGCAGATGAAGGCGTAGGTCGGTTCCATCAGAACCGGAGTACAGCCACGCTTGTATTTCCCGGCGCAACTGCCGAGGAGTGATCGTAATCCCCTGCTCGACAGCCCAGTTCGCTACTGTAAGCATGTCCCAGTTTGCAACGGTGAATGCCCATGTTTCTATTCCGTGGTCTCTTGCAATCCTTTTTAACAATTCCATCTCGAACTGATCCGCTAGTGTCGGTTTCTGCGTATCAGAACGGTATGTAGCGCGGTGATACAATATTCCGCATATTTGGTTGCATTGTATGCGTGCAGAAAGAAATTCCAGCGGTTGTTCCCATCCCGCTGACTGTGTTTCCATCGTCACAATCTTTCCCATTCCGAGGACCCTGTGCGCGAGTATTTCGTTGGCATTTTGAACGGCGATAACATCAGCACTCGATTGTGAACATGCCGCAGACTCCTTTTGCTCCCGATGTTGACGGTTGAACTCTGCAACGAGAATTTTTCCGCTTTCTTCGAGATCACTCCATAATGATGTTATTGGTGATATATACGGGGCTAATTCAGGTCGACGACGTTCAATGATCATCAGTTCTTCTTCTATTGTTGATTGTGCTGTCCGGTTGGTATTCGGAATGTAACTTTGGTTCATCGCGTGTATCAGCACATCGCGTTGCTGCCTAAGAAGCACTCTATGCTGAGATGCAGCAATATCATTACGCTTTTCGCAATCGAGCCGATACAACTGCACGATAATTTCCAGTAAGTACGCCACAAAATATTCCTGCGCTCCCGTGTGATTATTGGAATTCAGTTTTGTTGCCGCTGCTGTATGTTCGGAGAATGCGTAGTGGTTGGCGTGACGCGTTATTGTCGTGCGCATTTCAGGTGTGATTTTTACCGCTTCGCCGGAAAAATTGTGCAGCATCCACGGCAAAAGTCTGTGGTCGCCATAGTTTTCAAAGCAACTCTTGTTTTCTGCTGCATTCCTGTACGGATGATTGCCATCTCCAGATATCCATCGTGCGTGTGCTATCAGGATTTCATCACCCTGTGGCGCAATATCAAGGAGTTCTTGGCTTCTGCTTCTGTAATCAGCGAGGGGTGCACTGACCCTATACATGAGCGTATGTTGCGGCCCATGTTCCACATTGCCGATCGTCATGGGAGCCATTGCGCTATGAAATGCACGACGAAATTCATCGGATTTCTGAGCAATATTTGCTCCACTCAACATAAGATCGAGAAAAACAGGTGGAGAATCTGTATCGTTTCGTACGAGAATTTCCGAGAATGCAGCGGCTTTATCCTTTGATTCATTTTCCAAAGCAGCGAAAAGTGATTGAACGTCTGAGCGCATTTTTACGATTCGCGGAGGTCTATCCCCTATCCCTTTCGAGAACACCGAATATCTCCTCTCCATACCAGTGCGTGCATATTTGCCGACAAACTCGTTGGCATTTTTAGGGAATTCACCAAGGGTATCCGGAAATGCATTGGATTTTTCATTTCCTGTCATAATGTAATTCAATTCTCCAAGCAGTCGAAGGATAACTTTCCATATAGCATCTGACTTTCGATTTTCTACTGCGCTCCGCTGTAAGCTCTCTTCAGCACGTAAGCACCCCCTCGCAAGCTGATGGACTCTTTCTGCGATGTGCATTTCTGGAGGCATTGCAGCATAAAATAGCTTCTATTGTAGATTTGTCAACTGCTTGATTCGCCAAGATAAATCCATAGAGCAGCATCAGAACGCGTGAGATTAAGGGATGGGTGGAATGCTGATAAAGAGGTCAGAATCTTAATATTCTGCGCGGCAGCAACGTACGGAGAAAACCAGCTTTCGGCAGGAACATCGCGCGGCAGGGATTTCACTCCCAAGGAGGTTTTGCCGAGCGAAGAGATGATCATCTTCATTGCTTCCGCGCGGTTGACTGTGGATGATGGCCGAAAGGTTCCGTCCTCGTAGCCGCTCACCCATCCAAGTCGCTTCGCTGCGCAGACGTAGGGCGCGTACCATGCATCGCGTACATCAGAAAAGCAGTCAGTCTCTCCTATAATTTCCTGTGGGAAAAATCCTGCGACGAGAATTTTTAAGAGCTCTGCTCGGTTGACTTCTGCGGATGGGCGGAAGGTTCCGTCGCTATACCCGCTGATGACGCCTTGGTTACGGAGAGTCATGATTGCGGTAAACGCAGGTGAGGTTTCTGGTACATCGGAGAAGGGGGAGATTGAGGATGCAGAGGATGCTGATGAG
>CAYGDT010000030.1:0-16390 GCA_964348745.1 uncultured Candidatus Peribacteria bacterium | reverse complement strand
ACCAGGGAGACAAAGGAAACAAAAGAAACAAAAGAGACCGGCAAGCCGAAGAAAAAACACCTCTCTTTTTCGTTTGGAAAAAAGAAAGAAGACGCGCCCGAGAAACAAAAGGGAAAACTCGGACAGTTCTTCGCCTCCATCAATAACGTGGGCATGGGAAAGCAGCGGGTCTCCATGGTGCAGAGTATGAGCATGATGATGAATGCCGGACTGCCGTTGATCGATACGCTCTCCACGCTCGAACGCGAAGTGAGCAACCGCGCCGCAAAAAAAATGGTGCATAAGATTTGTGCTGCCGTCGAAAGCGGTACGCCACTCTGGCGATCCATGCAGCAGCAGTACCTCTTTACGCCGTACGAGATCGCGTTGGTACGTATCGGCGAAGAAGCCGGCAGTCTCGCACAAAATCTTGAATATCTTTCCATTCAACAGGAGAAAGACCGATCACTCAGGGCAAAAGTGAAAATGGCCATGATCTATCCGACAATCGTTTTCGTTCTGATGTTCGTGATCGTGATGGGGCTCGGACTCTTCGTGCTACCGAACCTGATCCAAGTGCTTCTCTCGCTCCATGCGGATCTGCCTGCCACGACGCGCGGCGTCATTTTTATTACAAATCTCTTTAGTACGTATGGCACAGTGGCGGTACCCGGCATGATCGCCGCATTTATTGTGGTCGTTTTACTCTCGAAGTACACGCGATTTATGGTCGTAAGCCAGTGGGTGACATTTCGCATCCCCGGCATCGGCACGCTGGGTAAAGATGCAACCATCGCGCGGTTTGGCGTGATTCTCGGAGGTTTGCTACGTGCCGGCGTCCCGCTGGTCGAAGCACTCTCTTCTCTCCATGACGTCACGAATATCGTCGCATACAAGAAGTTTTACGGCCGTCTGCTCGAACACATTCGACAGGGTGACAGTTTTAGCAAGAGCTTCAGTGAAATCCGCGGCAGCGCCAAACTACTTCCTGTTTCCGTGCAGCAGCTCGTTATGACGGGCGAACAATCCGGCACACTGAGTGCAACGCTCCTGAAAATCGCCGATATCTACGAGAAAAAAGCATCGGATCCGGCGGAAAAACTTCCGGTGATCCTCGAGCCGATGCTTCTGCTGTTTATCGGCGGACTGGTCGGCACCATAGCCTTTTCCATCATCACTCCTATTTACGGCGTTGTCGGCAACGTCGGGCGATGAGATGCATCGTCGTTTCTTTCCCCACATGACCATGGTACGCTTACCGGTAACCCTCCCCACTCCGATCATGTCCAGCACAGAAAAGTCGTATCTCCGCACTTCGCGCATCGGTTTTACGGCAATCGACATGCTGCTTACCATCGGCGTGATTGCCATTACGGCCGGAGTATCCGTGCCGATGTATCGCAATTTCCAAGTGCGAAGCGACTTAGATCTTGCCGTGGATCAGACCATGCAAGGATTGGCACGCGCACAACTGAAATCGCAAGCCGGAGAGCACGATGGTGCATGGGGGTATCAGGTTGCGGGGGGAACGGTGTTTTTGGGTGATGCCTATGCCACGCGCGATACCGGTTACGATGACACTATCGCTCTACCACTCTCGGTAAGTGCGTACGGTATAAGCGAGGTGGAGTTTGCCCGCGTCAACGGAACTCCTTCCGTCACGGGTGACATCATTCTGGAGGCAGCCAATGGTCTGCGCAGAACAATAACGGTTTCCGCTGATGGCACGCTCTCTACGAGCTCTGCTCTGCAGTCGGATTTTGGAGAGAACGGAGATACCGAGACTGGCGGGACTTCCGGCGGGGATAATGGATCAACGACAGGAGATACAGGCGGGCAAAGCAGTGCGGGAGATTCGAGTGATACGACATCGAGTACGGGTGGGTCGACAGGCGACGGTTCCAGTGGCACCGGAGGATCGACCACGGGCGGGACTTCCGGCGGGGAGAGCGGATCATCCACCGGAGACTCAGACGGGCAAAGCAGCTCGGGAAATTCCAGTAGCAGCGCAGGATCGGAATGCACGGATCGTTTTGTCGTTCAGAATGACGGAACCATCGACACGACCGGCACGGTCACGCTGACGGTACGTGCTCTTGGATCGGCGATTACCTACGGTGCCGGAGGACCCAAGGTGGATGTACGCACGCAGGTGAGCACCGATAATGGCGAAACGTGGAATCAACTGTTTGGCAATAGTCCTATCCAAGGCAATGAGCAGGAAGTGCTGAGCGGACTTTCATCGGGGCAGCAGATTCTGGTACAGGTGAACGGACGCTACGGCTGGCTCTTTAATAAGACATACAAAACTAACGACACAACCGATCATCTGCTCGTATTACGTAATGGAGATAGCCTCCCCGATGTTCGTGCATTTGATAACCAAGCAAGCCTCACGTCGTTCCTTCAAAACATTATCGGTGACGATGGAAAGATCAGTATCGGAGAGTACGACGCCGTTGTGCTCGGAGAGTTGGGTACGCTCAATTCCGATTCCACAGACTTCCAAGATGTTGTGCTGTTGCTTTCGTTTGCTCAGGACACGGGTAGTTGCGCGGGTTCCTCTGATCCAAAGTTTAAAATCACATGGGAGCGACTGGAGAATACCGGTAACGGAAACGCAGCGAAGAAAGCGTATGTCGGACAAGCGGGGTGGGTGTATGGCGAAAGCCAGTGGATCCCCCTTCTTAGCGAAAACGGATCTGTCGCGACGGATGCGGCGCTCACTGAAGCAGTGGAGGGACTGGCGATCCAGAGAAAAAATGGTTCCGTACGGATACTCGCCCACGGCTCCCTGAGCGGTGGTGGCAAGGAAATTGTCGACGCACGCATTACGTTCGATGGGGCAAAGGTAACCGGAATGAGTAACGATGAAGGAGACAACAAAGCAGAATCTCCCTTCGATGGAGTCGTTAACGATGGCTCCGGTGGAGACGAAGCGACTGTTGCCAACGGGTCAGACTCTGTGTTGTTCCAAACACGCGTAACAGGTTCGGATGATGCGATCTTTATCCAATGGATGCAAGCGTCGTCGAGTGATGCAGAGAATTCATCGAGTTCCAGTAGCTCAAGTAGCGTAAGTAGTGCGGGAAGTACCGGAGACACAGGAGGATCGAGCAGTGCTACCACGAGCTCTACAGACGATGACACAGACAAATGTGCGGCTGCGTACAGCGAAGAAAATGGAAAATTGGTACTGCAGGAAGATGCAGATGTCTCCTTCCGCGTGCTCGGATCGGAGAGCAGATATAACGGTTCGAACGGACCGGAGATCGAAGTGCGGCTCAATCTCTCTACAGACGGGGGATCGACATGGAGGTCGCTCTTTGGGTACGGGCGCGTAAGCGGTGGCGAAACGGATGCCGTTCTCAACATTCCTGCCGGCAGCACCATCGTGCTGCAGGCCGAGGGACGACGCGGATGGCTCTTCAAGCGCGATACCACTGCCGGAGACGGCAGTAACCGTATCCGCATTCTGCGTCGTGGCCAGAGCGATCCCGGCACCACTATCTTCAAAACACCTGAAAAATTAAAACCATTCCTGCGGTCGCATTTGGAAAAGAACAAAGCCATCATCCGCCCCAAAGAGGCATTGGTGCTTGTGGAACTGCAAAATCTTGATGGTACTGCCGACTACCAAGATGTCGTCATCCTCATGACCGTCGAAAAACCCGCGAGCCGCGGTATCTGCGGTGCACGGGAAGATGATGAAAATAAAGACGAACAATCGAGTTCCTCTTCTCTCAATCAACAAAGCAGCTCAACGACTTCTTCCGCTGAAACTTCAGCGAGCAGCGTAACAAGTTCTTCTTCTGAGCTAAATAGTGAGGGTGGAACATCCTCAAGCAGTAGCGAAAGTTCTGCTGCGACCGTGGCGGACATCACGATCTGCCACTTCCCTCCGGGTAATCCGCGCAACACCCAGACGATTACCGTTTCGGGATCTGCGTGGGCGGCGCATGCCGAGCACGGTGACCGCCGCGGTCCCTGCGAAGGGGACGGTGACGGAGACGGTATTCTCAACTCCGACGACTTGTGCGCAGACACGTTCGTGCCGGAACCCGTACCAACGGAGGGCAACATGCTCTTTAACAGGTATGCAGTGACGAGCAACAGCTTTGTCTTCAGTGAAGGACCACGCAAGAAGATCAGCGAATTCACGCTCGCGGATACAAAGGGTTGCAGCTGTGGACAACTTGTGGATGTTGCCGAAGGCAACAAAGTCTACCGCTTCGAACAATTCCCGCGTCTACTGCGCGAATTAAAGAGCCTCTTCCCGTTCTATACGGAAGGCGCTCGCCAGAACGGCTGTGGCAAGGCAATGTTGCAGGCAGTGAAGAGGCACGGCAATGAATAGCCGGGAAGGTCTGCCAAACCTTTCTCATCTGCTACCATATCCGTATGGCATTTTGCGCAAAGCGTCCGGGTGTGCTGTTTCTCGATGTGCTCGTCGGCTCAGCGGTATTTGCCATCGTGGTATCGGGAGTGGTCTATGCGATACTATTTTCGCAACAAGGAATGCTGCGGAGCGGTGATCGTATCCGTGCAATTTTTCTCAACCAAAAAGCGGTGACCGCCGTACGCGCCGTTCGCGACAGAGATTTTTCCTCTTTGGAAGAGGGAACGTTCGGCGTACGACTGAGTGAAGATGGCGTCTGGGAACTTTCCGGATCGGGTGTTACGACGGATGACGGATTTGTAACCAATATCACCTTGGTAGCCGTGGATGATGATCGTTATAGCGCGACTGCCGTCACCGATTGGAGTTTTGGCGTCAAAGGTTCGGGGAGCACCGCCCTGACTGCGCAACTGAGCAATTGGCGAAGACAGCAAATCATCGGAGACTGGTCGAACGCTTCCCTCGATGGTGCATACACCGATGATGGAACACCCCTCTTTAACCAGGCAGCGATTGCGGGAAACTATGCATTCGTCACAAGCGAAGTGTCCGATGGAGGCGTCGGGCTCTACGTCTTTGATATCAACAATACGGCAGCGCCGGTGCGCATCGCAGATGCATTTGATCTTGGTGCTGCGGGGTACGATGTACTTGTTGCAGGAAACAATCTCTATGTGGTGACCGGCGACAGCAGCTCGGAAATCCGCATCTATGATATCAGCGATCCCGCGAACTTTAGCAGTGACGATCTGCTTGGAAACATCAATGTTCCGGGGAGCGGCAATGCCCGTTCGATCGCCTTCTTCGATGAAACATTGTTTATCGCCTGCGCGGAAGATGTGGGCGAGAGCGAACTCTTCACCTACGATGTTTTAAGTCCCGCAGTAGCGGTCGCATTGGATGATTTGAACGATCCCGGTTCCTCCTACGCAGACATTCGTCTCACTAATGGATATGCCTACCTAGGCAATTCGCTCGATACGATGGAACTGAAAGTGGTTGATGCTTTCGATGATACGAATTTGCAATTCGCTCCCGATGAAGGCTTTAATTTGACCGATACGCCCGATGCCACATCGCTTGTTCCCGTCGGTGATTTTCTGCTTCTTGGTCGTCGCCAAGGCGATGTCACCGAGGAGTTGTATCTCTTTGGGATCAGCAGCAGCCCCGTGCCTATGGCGAACCCAAATAGTATGGAGGCAGGTGCCGATGTCAACGGCGTGGATGCTGACCCCACAGGTGCGTATGCATTTGCCGCCACCGGTCATGATATGCAAGAACTTCTAATACTGAATATTGCAACTTTCGCAGCGGGCGGCAATCCCATCATCGATACGTACGACACATCGACCGGAAACGGGCGCGGTGTGCTCTACGATATTCTCCATGATCGTGTGTTACTGCTCACCAACTCCGCTGTGATATTCCTCAAGCCCGCATGAACCGCAATCTCTCAATCATTCGCCATTCGCCATTCGCCATTCGCCATTCGAAGCGTTGCGGATACATCTATCTTATTTCCGTTCTCTTCGTGACGGCGATTGCCGTTTCCGTTCTCAGTTCATATCTTTTGCTCTCCATTGCTTCATTGCAAAATGGCATAACATTCCAGTCTTCCGCTCAGGCGCTGGAGAACGCACAGTCATGCGCGGAGATCGGATTGAGTTTACTGCTGCGCGACAGCAACTTTAGTGGCAATGAAACAGTGTCACTGCCCGATGGAGATTGTTTTATTCTCCAGCCCGGTGGCTACGGAAACGAGAACCGAACCGTTTGCACCGAGGGAAGCTTTGGAAACCATACACGTCGGATGGAGATCATTGTTGAGCGCCTGCTGCCGAGTGTTCGGATATACTCTTGGCAGGAAGTGGCGTCGATTACTTCTTGTTCCTACTAATATGCGCCGTGGCACCACCCTCGTCGAACTCCTGCTCTTCCTTGCGTTTTTCGCGTTGAGTTCCGGCGTATTGTTGTCGTTTTTCTTCATGACGTCCGAGCAACGCATTCGGCAGCAGACCATTGCCATTGTGGAGCAGTCAGGTATTCAGTTGCTCCAAACAATAACGCATCGCATTCGCAATGCCGAGCGTGTCCTGGATCCTCCGTCCGGTTCTTCTGGTAGCGTACTCGCGCTGGAACTGCATGACAGCGATCTGCACCCCACAATTCTCAGTCTTTCCGGCGCATACTTATACGTAGGCGAAGGAAATTCCGTACGGCGTTTGAGCACCGATGAGGTGATGATCAGCGACATGAGCGTAACGAATACTTCTGCGCTGGAAAATACTCCGAGCGTTCTGCTGCGTTTTACAGTCACACGGGATATCGCGCTGACGACGCCCGTACATTACGTTAGACAGTTTGAAGCACTGGTTTCACTCTTTCCGGACGACGCACCCAACCCTCCATGCTCCTGCGAAAATCCAAGCTGCACAGAGGGCGTGTATTCTTGGCAATACTGCGTTGACACGACGTGCACGAATACAGATGTGAGTTTGCCGTGCGGATAACATGAAAAACTAGTCACGCATTATCGTCAACACAACTTCCTTCTTGTATAAAAAACTAGTACTACAATGACGAGCAACCGACGGAAGTTCCAGAGTATCCTAAGGGAACATTTTCTTGTCCGTCTTTCCCCCTCTCTCTCATGAAACGTTCAGGCTTTACCCTCATCGAGCTTCTGCTCGTCATCGGTATCATTGCGATCCTCGCATCCATCGTGATCGTAGCGATCAACCCGACAAAGCAGCTGGCCGACGCACGCGACGCGCAGCGCCGCAGTGACGTCAACACCATTCTCAATGCGGTGTATCAGTACGCGATTGATAACAACGGTAACTTGCCGACCTGCATTACGACAACCGGCAAAGGTGTCTGTACCGGTGGCAGCGACTGTGCTGCATACAATCCGGGCACCAGTGGCGGACCTGCTGCAGGATGCAACCTCGATGTTCTGACCGGTTCCTATTTGGTGAACATCCCGACCGATCCGAGCGGCGCACCGGGAGGCGATTCTGTGGAGTATGCCGGATACGATATCATCAAAGATCCCAACGGCCGCGTGACGGTCAGCTCTCCTGAAGCGGAGAATGCAGAGATCACGGTGACTCGGTAATAGATTGTATCTGTCTAAAAAAACCTCCTCGCGTGGTGGGGAGGTTTTTTTTATTGCATGCGTGATACAATCATACGGTTTCTCCTCCCCCCTCTTCCTATGAAACGTTCCCTTCGACCCTGCTCAGGGCAAGCAGGATTTACCCGTCTCCGCCAGCTTCGCCGTGGTTTCACACTCATCGAGCTTCTGCTCGTCATCGGTATCATTGCAATCCTCGCATCCATCGTGATCGTAGCGATCAACCCGACAAAGCAGTTGGCCGACGCACGCGACGCGCAGCGCCGCAGCGACGTCAACACCATTCTCAATGCGGTGTATCAGTACGCGATTGATAACACCGGCAACTTGCCGACCTGCATTGACACGACGCGCAAAGGAGTGTGTACAGACAGCTCTGCATGCGCAGGGTTCGATACCGGTTCCGATGCCGATGTCGTTGTCGGTGATGGGGTAGATGGTGCCGATGCCGACCTTGGTTGCGATCTTGATGTGCTCAATGGATCGTACGTTGTCAGCACGCCCGCCGATCCGAGTGGTACGCCCGCCGACAGTGACAGTTATGCCGGCTACGATATCGTGAAAGATCCAAACGGCCGTGTGACGGTCTATTCTCCGTTTGCCGAGAACACAACAATCAGCGTAACACGCTAATATTAGCCAAAATTTAAAGCTTGCAAGCCCTCGGTTTCCGGGGGCTTTTAGCATACTCAAAATTCAAATTTATGGTAAAATAATAAGATTTTCTAAACCATGAAAGAACGGATTCCAACGAAGACATTGCCGGCGGTACCCATGCGTAAAAGTATACGTGCGCGTGCAATAACGCAGGCTGTTCTCTTGATTGCCTGCACAGCACTCACACTCTCGGCGTCCGCATATCTCACGTCACGCCTTCTGCTGCGGCAACGTATCCTTTCTCAAATTTCTTCCATCGCCAATGCAAAGGAAGACGCGATCTCCAGCCGTATTCTTGCTGATCGTGAACGGACAGCGCTGCTTGCAAAACAATCCGATGTCCAGAGCATTCTGAGCGATGCAGATGGCACAAAGACACTCACAACACTCCTCGAAACCATGCAGTCCGAAGGTGTTCCTGCGTTGGGTATTTCGGTATTTAATGGAAATGGACAGGCAACGGCCCACGCAGGATTGCCTATGAAAGAGTGGATGCCCGTTACAGCGACGACACTCGTTCCTTCGCGTGATAAGGAGGGTTGGG
The DNA here is from genome assembly GCA_964348745.1 of uncultured Candidatus Peribacteria bacterium. Taxonomy (GTDB): domain Bacteria; phylum Patescibacteriota; class Gracilibacteria; order Peribacterales; family Peribacteraceae; genus CAYGDT01. Next base: position 7,675 of record CAYGDT010000030.1, on the reverse strand, counting down.
ACGGATACGTTGTCTATGCTCCAACTCGAAACGCGGGCGTACTGGCAATCAGCTACTCACTGCGTGAATTTCTAAGTAGCATCTTCTCGGTGCCGTTCCTTGGAACTTCCGGCGAAGTGCTGATCGCCAAAGAGGAAAACGGAGAACTGATTCTCATGAATAATTTATATGCTCCGGGGAAACGCAGTCCTCTCTCACTCGGAAGCAGTGCAACGCAATCGAAAGAAGCGTTACCGATCGCGCTTGCGGTTGGCGCGAATGAAGGTGCGGGACCGGCAATCAATTACGATGGTCGTTCGGTCTTTGCTGCGTACCGGTACATCCCTGCATTGGGTTGGGGTCTTGCGGTGAATACAGATCAAGTCGAGGCCATGCAGGGTATGCAGTCCATGGCGATAGCACTCGTTACCAAGAGTCTCTTGCTGATTCTGCTTGCCGCGTATGCGACTCTTCTGCTGACACGGAAACTCACGGATCCATTGATCACACTGACAGACAATATGCGACTGCTTGGCCCCGGAAACTGGAAATTGCGTCGCACAGCGACGAATGGCGACGAAGTGGAGGTGCTCGAGAAGATCGCAGCGGACATGGCGGTACGCCTAAAGAACATCTACGCGCATCTTGAAGACGAGATCGAAAAACGAACGGAAGAATTGCGGGATCAGTATCTCAAAGACAGGACCATTCTGGAGTCTGTTGAAAGTGCGGTGATCATGATCGACGAACATGGGGTCATCACCAACGCAAATCCTGCTGCTTCTCTGTTGCTGCAGTGCAAGGACGGTGATTGCAGTTTCAAGAAGTATGAGGATGTCCTCGATATTCGCCTGCACCAAAAGCGTCTGATCGGTGTAAAACACCCCGTATACCGCGCACTGAAGAAGCACAGTGAAACACGCTCCTCGCCTGACCTGCATTACTGCGTGATGCGAAAAGATAATATCCTCATTCCTGTGTGGATGGTGGTCAAGCCATTGATCCAAGACGGCAAACCGATCGGCGTCATTATCGTCATGCAGGATATTACCGAGGAACGGCGCGTAGACTACTTGAAATCAGAATTCATTTCGCTCGCATCACATCAGCTGCGCACGCCGCTCTCCAGTCTGCAGTGGTACATCGAGTTACTGGCGGACGAGAAAACACTGGATGCGGAACAACGCGAATACGTCGATGAAATGCAGATCGCGGCAAAACGCATGAGCAGCCTGATTGATGCGTTGCTGCACGCTGCGCGTCTGGAGGGCGGCGATATCACTCCGCAACGAGACTCTGTCGAGTTGACGACACTGATTACCGAACTGACCGAAGAACTCCGGGTCATGGCCAAAGATCGCAACATTTCACTATCGATCCGTTTACCAAAGAAAAAAATCTACATGCTCACAGATTCCGTGCTGCTCCATGTCGTCTTCAAAAACCTCTTCAGTAATGCCGTGAAATACACGCAGAAAGGCGGAACGATCGACGTGACGATGGTGGAGAAAGGAAAGCACGTTACCATCGCAGTTTCCGATACGGGCATCGGTATTCCAAAGAAGGATCTAAAGCGATTGTTCCAGCGTTTGTTCCGCGCGGACAATGTGCGCAAGCTCGATACGGACGGCAACGGCCTCGGGCTGTATATCTCGAAGATGATCATCGGAAATCTGGATGGTGACATTGTCGTTGAGAGTACGGAAGACAAGGGCTCGACGTTTACTGTGATGCTTCCTTTGAAACCGAAGAAGGGTTAAAGAGGGCCCGGCTTCGTTCTCGCCTAGGGGTGGCCGCGCCACGTGATTGCGCGCAGCGCAACGTGGCCGAACTTTTACGTTGCAGCCACGTAAAACGGCTGCGCCGTCACGTGGCACGTAAAATTTGCTGCTCGCTTCGCTGTGCGCAATTTTACGTGGAGCCACCTCGGGGACTCGAACCCCGGACCCACGCATTACAAGTGCGTTGCTCTACCAACTGAGCTAAGGTGGCGTACCTAGCTTGTAGCTTATAGCTTGTAGGAGTTTAGGTGAAGAAATGATTGAAAAAAATGCTTCTCACAGCGATAATATGTGTCCGCTCTTTCGGTGATCGCCTCGGCTTATGGCCGGGGAGGAACGTCCGGGCACCCTTCGACTCGTCCGCCTTCGGCGGACTCGCTCAGGGTAAACCCCTCAGCACAGTCGATGTGGAACACCCTGTGGGTAACACCCACTCAACCGGCATATATACGGTAAAGCCGGCCAAAGACTAGTGCCACAGAGACGAACCCCTTTAGTGGGGAGTGAAACGCCACGCTTGCGTGGATTATCTTCCGCTTTGCGGAAGGCCAATCGGTAAACTCTGGGTGGTGCAAGGAGGATTTGGGCGCGCGGAATTCGTTTTGGTTCCGAGACGCCGCGTGCTCCTCCGCGATATGCCCTGTACTCAACGTAGTACATGGGTTGAGGTCCGCGAGTAATCCGGATCCCAGATAGATGATCACCTGACCCCGTAGCAGACGCTTTGCGACGCTACTGGGTGACACAGAACCCGGCGTATGAAAGAGCCTGCCCACCGAAGCCTCCCCGCGAAAGCGGGGATGGCGTAGGCGGGCGGATCAAGAAACCCCGAGAGGGGTTTTTTGGTATGGAAATCACTCGTATGTCATGGTTCGACAGAGCTCACCATGACATACTCACTGCATCATGTCTCAGGCTAAATACTCTACAATACCTGTATGAAGAAATCCGAAGCCGTCTTCGGCCTGCTGCGGATCCCGGTGGACGCCCTTGCGGTGTTTGCGGCGCTGCTACTTGCCTATCGGCTCCGCCAGATGAATATCGACCTGGTTCCATGGGTGCAGTTGCTGGACCCTGCCACAACACTCCCAGCACTCCCTGACTATCTTTCAACATTTGTGTTTCCCGGTATCCTCGGTTTTCTCTTCTTTGCCGCGTGCATGGGGCTGTATTCCCTGCTCAGTACCAGAAGTGCGTGGCGCGAGGTTGGTGGAGTTTTCATCGTATCGCTTCTCTGGCTCATTGCGGTAATAGCGTGGTACTTCCTCGTGCGCAAACAACTGTTTTATTCTCGTATCCTTCTTCTGCACTCCGGCACCCTCATCGCGGTTTTTGGAATCATAGGCAGGACATCGGTTCTGATGCTCCAGCGTGCGTGTCTCCATAGCGGCATCGGCGTGCGGTGCGTACTCTCCATTGGTGGCGCTCCCATCGTGCACATAGCGCAAGACACGCTGATCCGCGATGTGCGGTACCGTTATCTCGGACACCGCGCGTCGCTTTCGGAGCTCAAAACGATGCGTGCACAACACTCTATCGATCTTGTGCTGCAGACCGATCCAAACCCCGCAGGCTCAGAAACAAACGCGCTGATCGAATACTGTCGCTCGGAGCATATCGGCTATGCATTCTTGCCACCCGTACTCGCCGAAAACCCGCATCAACTGGCGATCGAACACATCGGGCTTGTTCCGATGCTCGCATTTCGGCCGACACCCCTCGACGGTTGGGGGCGCATCCTTAAGCGCGTCTTCGATCTGATCGTCAGCGCACTCCTCCTTCTGATCATACTACCACTCCTCTGTCTCCTCTGTTTCCTCTGTCTCCTCCTCCAGGGATTCCCCGTCTTCTATATTTCCCGCCGCGTTTCAGATCCCTCGGGCAGACTCATGCCCACACTGAAGTTGCGCACGATGATCCGCGATGCTGATCAAAAGAAATCCGTACTCAAAGAAAAGAGTCATCGCGCCGATGGTCCGCTCTTCAAAATCAAAGGTGACCCGCGTGTCACGCCGCTCGGGCGCGTGTTGCGACGCTGGTCGCTCGATGAATTACCGCAGCTGTTTAATGTCTTCATCGGCCAAATGTCGCTGGTCGGACCGCGCCCGCACCTGCCTGACGAAGTGGTGCGGTACACCGCCTACGATCGCCGCGTGTTCGCCGTGAAACCCGGGCTGACGGGTCTGGCGCAGGTCTCCGGGCGCTCGGATCTCCCGTTTCAGGAGGAAGTCCGGCTGGACTTACAGTATATCGAGGAGTGGTCGTTGTTTCTCGATCTCTGGATTCTATGGCGAACATTCTGGGTGGTACTGGGGAAGAGAGGAGCGGATTGAAGGTTTGGAAAGTACGAAAGGTTTGGAAAGTCGGAAACGATTGGAAGGTTTGGTTTTAATCCAACTCTCCCGACCTTCCAAACATTCCAAACCGTCAAGAGAAATACCGCATGCATACAAATATGTTACTCTATGTGACAGTGGACTCTCTCTCCTCCGACACCGGCTACGGACAGGCAGTGATCGCCGTGATCCTCGCGATTGTAGGCGTGCTGATGTACGACGCATTTTTCAAAGACGTCACCGGAAAGACGTATAAACCAAAACCTGATCAGGTGTGTGTCGGGCAGGCGTTGCCCGTCGACTATCCGTACTATGGAGGCATGGTGGAGCCCCACGCGTGCGCCCCGCAGTGCGCAGATAACATCCAGCGCTATATACTCTACAAAAATGGCAAGGCAACGCAGTGCCAGTTACTTCCGGGTTGTCTTGATTGGGGGGAAGATCAGGGGGTGACGTGTGTGCCGGAGGAGAACTAAGAACTAGGAACTCAAAATAAATTCATCTGCCAGTTCTCCGGGAAATCGCCGCCGCGCGGTGTACTCCGAGCGTTCTTTTTACCTTTCTCTGTGCAGAGTTCCATATACGCGCGCACGTCCTTGCCGTATTTCTTTTCCCGTATACGCGTGTCGATCACCGTAACATCGGCGCTGAGGGTCGCTATGCAGCGGAACGTTCGCAGCAGCCTAAAAAGCCTCTGCAGCAGGCGCGGCATCGAATAATCGATGAATGCATTGGTAAAGTGTTCGGCGCGTTTTGCAAAGACCGGTTGCGACGGGTTATCGAATGGCAACGCATCGACAATCAGGTGATCTACCGTTCCTGGAGGAAGTTCCACACTCTCGAATGTCCACGGCGTCAGCACCCAAACTGCGGGCGCGTCTGCGGCTAGGAATTCCGCCTGCATCCTGTTCATCCCACCGCTTAAGTTCTGGCAAATCAGCGTCACGCCGCGCGCTTCCAAATCTACGGCGTACCGTATGAAGTATTCTTCGATCACGCGTCGGCTGCCTGCGAGCAGAATGGTTTTTCCGTCGGGAGGATCGGCTATAATATTCTTTCCAAAGAGTGTTTCAGGGAATTCCGTCGTCACCGCATCCTGCACGCGCTCCATAAACGGATTGATCGCGGTTTTGACGTTGCGGTGAACCGCTTCCGGCATCGTGTGTGCGCTACTCGGCGGGATAGCAAGCGATACCGGATACTTCGAAAATAAATCGCGCTGCAGCAGCTCGGCAACGCTTTCGGGTACCGAGCGGAGAAACTGCGAACCGTCCTGATGCGTTTCGATCCAGGAAATACGCGTGGCTGCTTCGGGTTCCAGGCACTTGCCAACCGATTCCAACAGTCGCACGGTCTGCGGTCGCAGTGTGCCGTCATTTGCTGACGTGAGCATCGCACGCAGCGATGCAACTTCCGACGACTCTAGATCGTTCGGTGCGATGTACCGCACATCTTGTTCATTGCGGATTTTCTCCATCCAGATCTGCAGGAGATCGGTGAGTTTTGTCAGCCGAGCATTGCCTGCGGCTGCAGCACGTAAATCTCCCATGCCGCAGTACCACCCGTACGCTTTGGAAGCGGTATCTTCGAGCATGGATGCGTCGTCGATGATGATATGTGCATCGGTTGTGAGTGCATGATGTGCCGCATGATCGGGATCCTGTACAAAGTGCAAGAGTTGGCGGTGATCCAGCAAAATAACCGAAGGAAGTTTCATAAATTGTGCGAGGTATGTCGCACTGGTATCGGTGCATGCGAGTTTACCATTCCAGACGGCTTTCTCGCCGCCATGTATGGGTGCATCATCCAGAACCGTCGGAGCATACCAATCGAGTTTTAAAAGCAGTGTGGCTTCATCGGCACTGAGTTTTTCCTGCGCACGCAAGTGCTCCGCTGCTTCGTGGTCCAACAGAAGGAATGGCGGCTGCAGCACGCAGACGTTTTTGCCGAGCTTCAAGCGTTTGATCGTACTGGTGAGATTCTTCACGGCGATCCAGTGCGTCGTGGATGTATCTTTCGCCGCAGCATCGACGATGCACTGCAGGAACATAGGATCGAGCGGTTCTTCGATCAAATCAACGGTGCCGATTGCGGGTTTTGGCAGCGGTAGTGCGCGCGTGATGCCGGGGAACTTGAGAGTATCGGGCATGGCGATCCACGCAGGCTTGCTCTTCGCGGTACCGGTTGGCAAAGCGTCGGCGAGGATACGGTACCCTTCCTCACTTTTATGGAATGTCGTTTTTAAATCCAGCAGCATCTCCTGCGGCAGCTCCAGAAGTCGCTCCCAGCAACGCGAAAAAAGCTCCAGCGTTGCGTGTACGTCGCCCATCGCGCGGTGCACGGGTTCGTGTTGCAGTTTAAGCACCTTGCTGATGTATCCCAAGCTGTAACTTTCAAGCTCCGGAAACACAAGCGATGCGAGCATGGAGGTGTCGACCCACGATCGATGCGAGAGGTCGATGCCCTCTCCTCTGAGCATATTGATATCGAAGGAGACATTCTGTCCCACAATCAGCGTATCCGATCCGATCCGCGCCGCGATGTCATCCCGCAGGTTTTCAAAAACAGGTTTCCCGCTGAGTGCATCGGGCTTGATCCGCGTGATCACCTGCACGACGTCGGGTATTTCTCCGGGGATGGCAATCAGCTGATCGTACGACTCTGCTTCTGTACCGTCGCGATAGACAACGTGCGCATACTCGATGACGCGATTGACCTTCGGAATGAATCCGGTGGTTTCGGTATCGAGAACAACGAAGGGAATCTTCGGAAGCTGCATGCGGGCATGCTACCCCGCAAAGTGCAAAGAACTAAGAACAAAGAGCAAAGATTATTCCTCTTTCACCTTTGCATCTTCCATGCCGGCCGTAGCCGCGTATTACGCGGCGGAGGCTGGTGCATCTGCATCCTTTGCATCCTCTGCATCGTCTGCATCCTCTCCGTCTCCTCCCAACTCCACCACGATCACTTCCTCTCCACGCAGTTCCGCAAGCTTCGCCTTGAATGCAGGCAGTTCCTCGTAGTTGTACATATCGAGCTCGAACCCTGTTAATTCGGTTGCGAGGCGTATGTTTTGCCCCTTGCGTCCGATGGCCATGGGTCGCTGAGCTTCCTCCACGAACACGGCGGCGCGCCGTTTCACTTTGCGGCCTTCATCATCAAGATGCTCTTGGTTGTTGACGATAATCACCGCGGAGATCGCAGCGGGTTGGAGTGCGGTGGAGATCAGTTTGATCGGATCATCGCTCCACTCGATCATGTCCACACGCTCGCCGTTAATCTCGTCCATGACGGCTTGGATACGCACACCTTTCTGTCCGACGCAGGCACCAATGGGATCGATGCGAGGATCTTTGCTGGCCACGGCAACTTTGCTGCGGAACCCGGCATCGCGCGCGATTGCGCGGATCTCCACATCGCCGTTGCGGACTTCCGGAATTTCAAGTTCCAACAGTTTTTTTACAAGGCTTGGATGCGTGCGAGAGATACGCAGCTGCGGCCCCTTGCCGGTTTGTTCCACCGTATCCAGATACACGCGGATACGCTTGCCCGTGTAGTAGTGCTCGCCGGGAATCTGCT
>CAYGDT010000029.1:15861-16446 GCA_964348745.1 uncultured Candidatus Peribacteria bacterium | reverse complement strand
TCCTCAAAACAAACGGTGCAGGACACCTCACATGGAGCAGCGATCTCAATTCCGGCTCCTCCTACTACGCCGCCCAAGGCCTCTCCCTGAACGGATCAAATTTCCTCTCCCTCTCTGCCACCCTCACAGGAACCTCTCTGGAAATCTACGGAACAGCATCCGGAAGAATCCTCCATGCACAAGATCAACTGCGTTCTTCCGGCACTCTGATTGTAGAAGGAGCATCAACATTTCAAAATACCATGAGGATACAGCCGACGGTAGATGGCACCACGGGAATCAAACTTATTGGAACAGGTTCGCACATTATTCTTGCTGCCTCCGGAGGTTCCATCATCCATACAGCCCGAGGGAATCCCACTCTTGCGGGCACCTACAACACCAGTGGCAGTGCCACCGCCACCGCCATCGCCGGCCGCTACGCATACGTCGCCGATGGCTCCTTCGGCCTCCAGATCATCGATGTCAGTAACACTGGCTCCACCACGCTCATCGGCACCTATAATACGAGCGATACTGCCTTCGACGTCGCCATCGCCGGCCGCTATTCCTATGTCGCCGATTACACCTCCGGCCTCCAGATCA
>CAYGDT010000029.1:0-15761 GCA_964348745.1 uncultured Candidatus Peribacteria bacterium | reverse complement strand
TCGATGTCAGTAACCCCGCATCTCCGACACTCGTCGGTACCTACGATACCAGTGGTAATGGCTACGGCGTCGCCATCGCCGGCCGCTACGCCTACGTTGCGGACAATACCTCCGGTCTCCAGATCATCGATGTCTCGAACCCCGCTTCCCCGACCCTCGTCGGTACCTACGATACCAGTGGAGCTGCCTACCGCGTCGCCATTGTCGGCCGTTACGCCTACGTCGCCGATCTGGGATCCGGCCTCCAGATTATCGATGTCAGTAACCCCGCATCTCCGACACTCGTCGGTACCTACGATACCAGTGGCTATACCTCCGACATCGCCATCGCCGGCCGCTACGCCTACGTCGCAGATGACGTCTCCGGCCTCCAGATCATTGATGTCAGTAACCCCGCATCTCCGACACTCATCGGTACCTACGATACCAGTGGAGCTGCCTTCGGCATCGCCATCGCCGGTCGCTATGCCTACATTGCGGATCAGACATCCGGCCTCCAGATTATCGATCTCAACGGACTTGATACGCCTACCGCCACCATCGGCGCACTGGAAACATATAACTTAAGTGTTCGCGAATCCGCCCGTATCAACAGCAATCTCGCCGTCGACCGCGCACTCAATGTCGGTGACGGGCTCTACGTCTACGGTCAGAGCGCAATGCGCGCTTTCTCTGGTGCGGCGCTCACACTCTCCACACAAGATCGCTTCGATCAAACAGCTCTCGAAATTCTCGGCACCGCCTCCGGCCGTGTCCTCCACGCTCAAGATACACTCACATCTTCCGGACAGCTGGTGGTCGAAGGAACATCACGCTTCAACGACGAAGTGACCTTCGGCTCTGGCATCATCATCCAGGGTATTACCTACCGCTTCCCCCTTGCACAGGGAGCATCCGGCACCGTCCTTGCAACCGATAGCATTGGAAACCTGACATGGACAGCAGCGGGAACATCACGATCTGCAGGGCAGGGACTCACACTCAACGGTTCTTTCTTGAGTCTTAATGCCACTCTCACAGGAACCTCTCTGGAAATCTACGGAACAGCATCCGGGAGAATCCTCCATGCGCAAGACACCCTCAGGAGCAGTGGTGTCCTTGTCGTCGAGAGCGGTGCATTCATCGATGGCACGACACTGGTTGTCAATTCACAAAGCAATCGTGTTGGTATTGGAAAGAGTTCCCCCAAGGAAACTCTCGATGTTGTTGGAACCATTTCCGGCTCGACGCTCCATGCAGCAACCCAAATCCAATCCTCCGGTTCACTCGCCATCGAAGGAACATCACGCTTCAACGACGAAGTCACCTTCGGCTCCGGCATCATCATCCAAGGTATAACCTACCGCTTCCCTCTTGCACAGGGAGCATCCGGTACTGTTCTTGCAACCGACGGCATCGGAAACCTGACATGGACCTCGGCAGCCGCATCGAGCACCTTCGCAGGGCAGGGACTTACTCTTAACGGTTCTTTCCTACGTCTCAGTGCTGCTCTCACCGGAACATCTCTGGAAATCTACGGAACAGCATCCGGAAGAATCCTCCATGCACAGGATGAACTGCGTTCCTCCGGCTCTCTTGTCGTGCGCGGTACCGGCACGTTGCTGGGTAAAGTCGGCATCGGCACGACAGGTTCGTATGCTTCATTGACTGTGAAAGCCACCACTACATCCGCTGACATCTCTACCGCTTCGTATGATTCAAAGAGTTTTGATGCGAATGATGGTAGTACGGCGTTAGGACTTGCTTTGAATGAAGGAGGTTCGGTGATGTGGGTTTCTGATGAGGCATTCAATGTCGTCCGGCAGTTTTCGCTTGGCGTCGCCAATGATGTTTCAACCGCTGTATATGTAGAACAAAGTCCCGACCTGAGCGCACAGGAACAGCAGGTAAGAGATCTGGTCTTCAGTAGCGACTACTCGACAATGTGGATCATGGGTGAAGGGAACGACACCGTTTATCAATACACACTCACGACACCTGGGCTGATTTCTACGGCAACATACACATCCAAGAGTTTCAGTGTGGGATCGCAGGAAGCCACACCATCGGGGCTGGCGTTTAACAGCGCGAAGACCAAAATGTGGGTTGTTGGTGCGACGAATGACACTGTTTACCAGTACTCACTTTCCGCACCGGGCGATGTATCTACCGCAAGCTATGCATCAAAGAGTTTTAGTGTCGGCAGTCAGGACGGTACCCCGAGGGCGGTCGCATTCAATAATGACCAATCCATCATGTGGATTCTGGGTGATGCAAACAATACCGTTTACCAATATTCGCTTTCCACACCGGGCGATGTGTCCACTGCAAGCTATGCATCCAAGAGCTTTAGTGTCGGATCGCAGAGTACAAGCCCCGGATCCTTCGAGTTTTCCAACAATCAATCCAAGTTATTGGTCCTAAATTACACTACCGAAACTGTCTACCAATACACACTCTCGACATTCGGCAATACACCGAATGCCATCAAAGTCACCAATGGAAATTCAATTTTTCAGAATGTTGCAATTGGGAAAAGCGCGCCAAGTGCCGCACTTGATGTTCTGGGGGTGATGTCCGGTTCTATGTTAAATATTCTCAACCCAAACGGCTTGAGTTACTTCATGGGCAAGGTCGGCTTTGGTACGATGTTCCCGACAGAGAAATTGGAAATTATTGGCACTGCCTCAGGCATGGTGTTCCATGCCCAGGACCTCCTGCGCTCCTCAGGTGCTCTCATTATCGAAGGAACATCCACTCTTTGGGGTAACGTCGGCATCGCAACGACATCTGCCACGGAGAAACTGGAAATCGCAGGAACGGCTTCCGGTAGGCATATCCACGCACAAGACCTCCTATCATCCTCCGGAATGCTGATCGTAGATTCATCGCTCAAGCAGGGTTCCGGTGCTGTGGTCGTCACTGCTGCAGAACGACAGAGCGGTGCGTATCTCTTCGCCTCCGGAGCAGCAATATTGGCCTTGGATTCGTATCAGGGAACGCAAACCGGATCGACTGCGCATATTGCATTCGGATATCGTAACGTCTTTGACGTGACGTTGTATCGTTCGGGAAGAGAAAATAACAGCGGAGGACTAATTTTACAGACGAAGCAGACGACACCTCGTCAGAGCGCATTGCGTATCATTACCGATTACGGATCGAAAAATAACACGGTCTTCCGCGTTTCTGCCAGCGGATCGGTGTTCTCGGATTCGGCATACAATTCCAACGGAGCAGACTATGCAGAGTGGTTTAGGTCTCGTGATGATCTTGCGGCAGGTGAAATTGTCTGTATTGATGTGACAACAAACAACACGGTCCGGCGTTGCACGCATGATGCGGACAGTGATGTTATGGGTATTATTTCCAGTAATCCCGCGTTCATCGGAAATGTGATTACAGGAGCTGAAGGCATTGTTCCTCCAAACTTCGAGCTCGTCGGTCTGATCGGTCAGGTGCCTGCAAAGGTTTTGATCGCTCCATACAAGGAAGATGTACTTTCCATTCATCCCGGCGATGCGTTGACTGCTGCACATAAACCCGGATACGCGCGCAGAGCGCTGCCAGGGGAAGCAACCGTCGGTGTTGCACTGGAGCAGTTTACAGGTGCTGCCGGAGACGAAGGAGTGGTCAACGTTCTCATTTCCCGCAAAAACAGTTCGGTCACCGTTGAAACTGTAGAGCAGGAAGTTCTCGATCAAATTGCCGCAATGGAAATAGAAGACCAAGTGGAACTGATGGTCGGCGATGCAGTCAAAGCCATCGACTACTCCGATGACATCATGACGGCTGTACGTCAGCAAATGGATACCATCGACATTCGCGGCTTCGTGGAAGCTCTGATTGCCGATGCATTTGGGACAGGTACATTGCTCGCTTCTGCTACCGCATCAAAAGACGGGGAGACTCGCGATTCTGTTGATTGGCGCAATCTTCTGACAACAATTCAGCATGAAGTCACCTCCCTCCACACCTCTGTCAGTATACTCAGCGGTGCAATTGCAACGCAGGACCGCGATGCTAATTTTGATACCGTCGGCATCGAAAAAAACCTGATTATCGGCGGTGACGTACGGGCAGCGAGCGACTTGTACGTCGATGGAACACTGCATGCGGCAGACATCTTTGTGGCGGGACTCTTTACACTCGACGGCAGCATGAAGATCGGCGGCACTATGGATGTAGCGCAACTGGATGTGCAAAGCGGAGCGACGATCCACGGACCGCTGACAATTGATGGCATGTTATTGATCAATGGACAGGAGCTCAATCTCTCGGGTCTTGCAGGAAGTGGCGGATTTTTGAATCTTGGCAATCTCTTGGTGCAAAACGCACTGAAGGTTCTTGGCGATATAACCATAGACGGCATGGCGGAAATTCTGGGAGATGCCTACATAGGAGGCGATCTGACGGTGTCGGGATCATTGATCATGAACAGTAATCAGGCGGGATATGCCGTTATAGTGGAAGCCGGAAGATCGGTGAGCGTTAACTTTGGCTCAGGAACATTCCAGACCGTGCCGGTGATCACGGCGAGCTCAGATGACTTCATACCGTGGCGCATCACTAATATTTCCGGAACAGGCTTTGTCATCGAAACGGCCTCACCTGCGCTGCGCGATGTGACCTTCAACTGGGTCGCGATGCTCACGCAACATGCGAAAACATTTACAGGTTTGCCTGCAGGTGCAACAGAAAAAGACATCGCTTTCCCGATTGATGAATATGGCGTTCCGATCAGTTCCAGTGACATCTGGAACGAATGCATTCGCAATCATCAGCCATTGGATCTGAATGGTGATCCATTCAATTGCCGTCGCTACCATGACGATGGCGACATGTGGATCCAGCCGGATCTTCTCGTGCAGTTCAAGTGGGATCCGTTCTCCGAGGAGCAATCCCTTCGGCTGATCATTCCGAGAGGATACTACCTTGAGGTGGTTGATGGGGGAAACGAGGAGACAGAGGATGCACCAGCCTTCGCTCCTAGCGGAGCTACGGCCGGCAAGGAGGAAATAGAAGAAACCGGAGAAACCGGGGAATCCGGAGAGACCGGGGAATCCGGAGAAACTGGGGAAACCGGGGAATCCGGAGAGACCGGGGAATCCGGAGAGACTGAGACGGGAGCTACTCTGCAGCAAGAAATTCATGTCATAGAAACAGGCTCGTCGCAGGAGACACAGGCAACTGAGCCCGCACAGGAGCCTGAGACGGGGACAGGCAGCGTACAGTAATCTTGTTTCGGTGAGAGGCGCAGAGTACTATTTTGTCGCATCATTCTTCCTCGCTACTATGCCTAAATCAAAACGCGGTCTTCTTATAACATTGATCATTATCGCGCTCATCGCACTTGTTGCTGCACTGCAACTCAAGCGTCAAGCCGTAGAGGCGCAGCTGGGCAAACTCACGGTCGATCTCAATCAGCAACAGCAGCTTGAACCAAAAGCAGACGAAAACAATAAAGAGATTGCACAGCAGATCGTTGATGAGGTGTCTAAATTGATCGATATCCCTTCCGATGTGGAGCCGACCGTTGCGACGATTGTCGATATCGATGCGTTGCGAGCGCAAAACCCTTTCTACAATAAAGCGGAAAACGGTGACTATCTGATCGTCACATCGGATCGAGCGATTCTGTACAGTGCGTCTTTGCGCATAATTCTTGATGTCGTTCCTGTGCAGTTAGAGCCGGCAAAGGCACCCGGTTCTGCGGAGTAGTGGAACAGGAAATGTGGCTTCTGTGAGACGATTTCTAGTGATCAGGGATCGGAAATCGGGGATTGGATAGTGACATGTGAAATTTTTCATGAGGAAATGTAGGCATGAATGCCGTATTAAAGTTCTACAACTTAGAAACATGGAAGCTTGCCAGAGTACTGCGCAACGATATTGCAAAACTCGTTAAAAATTTTCCTGATACTGAAAAATTTAGATTAATTGATCAAATTATTCGGTCTTCCAGATCTGTTACAGCAAATATTGCAGAAGGTTTTGGCAGATTTCATTATCAGGAATCTGCGCATTTCTATAGACAGGCAAGAGGATCGCTGACAGAAACAGTAGATCACCTTATATGTGCTTTTGATCAACAGTATATTTCCAAAGTTACATTGCAACAGTTCTTGGATCGCTTTGAAGAATGTGGAAGATTACTGAATGGTCTTATTCGTTCACAATCCACACATGCAAAAAAATGAAAGTCGATCTCCGATTTCCGATTCCCGATTTCCGATTCCCGATCACCGATCATTCGAACGCATCTCCCTCCTTCTCGCATCATTCTGCCTTGCCATTAGTTCCGGTTATCTCTCCGGCAGACTGATCTCCGATCACCGATTCCCGATCACCATCGTACCAGACCCTCGTCCTCCCGTCCCCGTTGTCTTCATCGAAGGTGTCCGTAACGGTCTTTTGTATGGAAAAATCACCGGCACTGCACGCGTTGCAATCGGCAACGAAGTACTGACGCAGAGCGGTGTTTTTGCCCTCGATGCAGGCAAACTGCTCGTCAACGAAGTGTCGGTCAATATTCCCGCATGGGCGCAATTTGTAGCATCAAAGAACGGAAAGAAATACTACAAGGTTAATTCGGCATCCGGACGCGGTATCACGCCGAAAAACAGGGTATTCTTTCGGGACGTGGAAGAGGCCAAAAGTGCAGGATATTCACAGTGATCAGTGATCGGCTTACTGATCACCGATCCCCAATAGCTTTTTCATTATCACTAATGACGAATCACCACTCACCAAGTACCATACGCATCGATGCAACTCACTGTCGTACATCCGTGTTACAACGAACAAGAGAATATCGCGCAGACCGTGCGCGAAACGCTTGCGTGGATGGACAGCGAGGGAATGGACGGAGAAGTGATCGTCGTTGACGATGGTTCTACGGATCAGTCTCCCCGCATTCTACGGGAACTTTCGGAGCACGATGCGCGTGTCCAGTCGGTAACGCATACAAACAATCGCGGTTATGGCATCGCGGTGCGATCCGGCTGCGATGCAGCAACGAAAGAGTACGTTGCATTTATGGACAGCGATGGGCAGTTTCACATCAAGGATCTCGGTCTTCTCATTCCCCATTTAACGCAATACGACTTTGTCCCCGGTCGTCGAAGGAACAGGGCAGACCCACTCATTCGTAATCTCTTTGGAAAAGTATTGGGTTTCCTCAATCTCTGCTTCTTTGGCATGTGGATCCGCGACGTTAACTGCGGCATGAAGATATTCAAGCGGTCGCTCTGGCTTGTCATGCGTCCGGAATACGGCACGGAGAAGTTTTTTAATACAGAACTCTATCTTCGGCTCAAGCGCGCGGGCATTGCTTGGAAACAGGTCGACGTTCCACACTACCCGCGTCGTGCCGGCAGTCCGACCGGCGGCAGCGTGCGCGTCATTGTGCACATGTTTCGGGAACTTGTGGATTTGCGGTGTAAGTTGCGTGATAGGAAAAGCAAAAAAAAATTTGAAATCGGGAATCGGAAATCGGAAATCGGTTAATTGATCGCCGATCCCTGATCCCCAATCACTTTTTTCCATACCGCTGCCACGCCTTCACTGTTAAATACACAAACATCCACACGACGGTTGCAGCGAGAAACACGTCGAACGTATCGAATTCACGGAAGAGCGCTCTATCCAGTGCAGTAACAGGGAGAATTCCCATAAGATTTAATGTGAATGCCACGACGATCGTCCAGTACGCGGCTGCAATGTTTTTGTGTATAAAACACATCGGGATTCCCAGAGCGACGAACGGGAAGAGGTAGCGCTCGTGCATTTGCGTCAGGAAGAGGAAGAACGCACAGCAGAGCATCGCGGCGCAGTATAGGAGTGCTTCGATATTGCGTGGTTTTTTAATATGCCTGCGAAATATCCAAAGGAGAAGACAGTATGCCGTTGCAAAGAGTGCGAGGCCGATTTGCGTGTAACTTATTCCAAAAAAAGGCATATCTCTCGAGTGTATTTGCCAGCCTCTGTCGCCAAGAAGCGCCCACCAGAAGTTATATGCTCCTATCGTCACATTGCCGTAGCGCCCGACGGATCCTGTATACACTTCGACGATATTCTGCACGACGCCGCCGAAAATATAGGGTATCAACACCGCGATGATGGTGAGAATACCCACGATCGTAAAACGAAGAATTGCTGTTGGGTTCCTGCGATCTGCGACGAGAAATGCAAAGAGCGGAAACAGCACGATGGCCTGCATCTTGGTAAGCACCGAAAGCGCGAGCATGACTGCAGCAAGGTTTCTATGTTCAAATGCCCAAGCAGACAGTGCAGCAAGCAAGAAAAAAGTATAGATAGAGTCTGTCTGCCCCCACACGGCTGTATCGAATATTGCTGCGGGATTGAGCGCATACATGAGTGCGGCAGCGATCCCGGCGCGTTTTCCTTTCCAATGTTTCAGAAGTCCGTAGAGAAGTCCGCAAATCATCAGATCCGCAATAGTTGCAGGCATCTTAATGAAGATGCGGTAGGAGAGTGCGTTCATGTCGAATGCACCAAACAACATGTTGTATGCATGACCGACACCTGTGAGAATAGTAATGGAGAGAGGAGGGTAATCCGGCAACATATTGCTGCCGACTTGTTTCTCGTAGGATTCGGCCATCCCGTACGTAGCCCCGCTTCGTGCCCACCCTTCGTACACGCCGATATCGAAACCATATCCCGGGTGCCAACTTAAGCCCAATCGCACGAAAAATGCCAACAGTAACACGAGCATCAGGGCATCGGCCTGGGAGAATATCTCCGACAGTCGTTTGAATGCTGCTATGAGTTGGAGAGGAAAGGTTTAAAGATATGGTAACGTTTTATTAGTGTTTAGTCATGGGGTTATTTAGTGATCAGTTATCAGTTATCGGCGATCAGTAAGGTCTCAATAAAAAGCCGATCCCTGATCCCTGATTTCCGATCACCGATTCCAGATCACTCGCTATCCACAAGCGGTACCGCCATCAAACTTTCCTTCGGGCAGTTGACGCACTTTAAGTCCCAGAGAGGGAAGATCATCCTCTGCTTGAATGCAGTATCATTGATCGGTTCGTAGTACGTGAGCGGGCGGTAGAACTGGAATCCGGCGAAGATCAGCGTCGCACAAAAAAGCAGCATCCAGTTTTTTCGGCTTTCGTTCAGTCTGAGTGCGCCCAGTTGCTTCAGTTCCATCACAACGTAGCCGCAGACAATAAAACTGAAGATCAGCGGAATAAAGTAGTGGTAGAGGTACATCACGCGACCTATGCGCGAAACGGCGAGCATGAAGGCAAGCCACATGCCGCACCAGAGCATCAGTTCATTCCCGTAGCGTAATCGTGGTTGCTTCTCGCTATCGGCACGCGGAATGATCCATGATCCTACAAGCATCGCAAATGCCATAAGCAGACCAAGCAGAGCTACCCCCCACACGACGGGGTTTACCTGCAGGGTTATGTATTGGTAATAGCTACTATTGGGTGTTTCCCATCGGTAGTTGATGGAACGTGCGCCAAACGGCCACAGGAAGAACGGCGATCCGTTCTCGTCGGCTTTGCAGAGATTTAATTGCGGCACACCTGCGCTGTAGTGCGAAAGAAAATCGAGGTTCTCTTTCAGCATTAGCGGAATATTCACCTGCCGCGCCTGCAAAAGATCCTTATACTGCTGCGACGCCTGATAGTAACCACCGTCCGGCAGTGTCGGTATAATCGTCTTGCCGATCATAAAATGCGCTTGCCAGATACCCACGTACGCAATTAAAAAACCTGCGATGGAGAGGGTTACAAATTGACCAATACGCGAGAAATCCATCGAAGTAACGAAGTAACGAAGTAACGTTAACTCGTTACTTCGTTTATTCGAGTTTCGCAACTGCAGTATCACTGCCAGCCACAGCAGCACAAGAATCAATGCCAGCGCCTTGGTAGCCATGGCGCACGCAAATGCGATGCCCATCAAGAGGCTCCAAAGCGGTAGCCCGTTGCGCGATGCCCGGTAGTTGAGTATCTGGAAATAGCATGCAATCGTAGCAATACAGAAAAAGAGCATGGTGGAATCGAGCATCGCAGCACGGCTATGGGTAATGAGTGCGTTGTCGAATATGTAGAGGAAACTTAAAAGAAAAGCCCAAACAGGCTTACGTGTGATTCTAAAGAAGATCATGTAAAGAAGCGGCGCAATCAGCCATCCAAAGAGCACAGGGAAGAACCGGTACCCCAGAAACGAAAACCCGACGGGGAGTTCTTTGGCGTAGTCGGTTCCGATAAACTGATCGTCCTCGGGATTTACATTGAAGAGTTTTTCCCCTGCGGCAATCAGCATTTTCCCGAGTGGGGGATGCGGCTCCATGAAGTAGACGCCGTTTAAGTATTTCTGAGCAGAAGCGATGTGGTAGTTCTCGTCCCAGTAGAGGTAGGGAGGATTCGTGTAGTTCCAGAAGAACGTGAAGAACGAGAAGACCAAGACGACAAGGCCCAGGAGAACGGGTTGCGTTTTGAGCCACTGCGGAGTGCCGGAAAGGCGGGGCATTGGGAGGATTGTAGCGTTAGCGTAAAAAAAAGAACATGTCATTAGGAATGGTGATCAGTGATCAGTGATCGGAAATCAGAAACGGGAATCGGGAATCAGTAAGCCGATCCCCGATAACCGATCCCCGATCCCCATTTCTCAAAGGAAAAACATGACTCCTGATTCTAAACTAGCTATTCTACGCAACGATGGCTCCCACACACGCACGCCCGCCGAGAAGCAAAAGCTGGATTCTCAGCATCGTTTTGTTTGTATCACTCATAGGAATGTCACTGCTGTCTTTGACCAATCCGGGACGGCTGAATGACAGTAAATATGCGGATGCACCTGAGGTGAGTATCAGTGCGATTACACGCGGATACAACGAAGGGAAATTTGCGACGATCACTGTGCGCGACAACAAAGTATTCGCAGAAACACTGACCGGCGCTGTGCTGCAGTCCTATAAGGAGTCGGCCGATACCCTGTCTCAATTGGGGTGGAATGATTCGAAAAATCCCACCATCGTTCAAGTAGAAAACCGAGAAGCGCAGAACATGTTGGTTGCGGTTCTTCCAGACTTACTCTTTTTAGTGCTGGTGATCGGAGGCTTGATCTGGCTGTTTCGCGGTATTGCACGCAGTCAGTCGACTGCCATGTCCTTCGGAAAATCCCGCGCGCGCGTCGCCGATGCCAAGCAGGTGAAAACGCGATTCAAAGACGTCGCCGGTATGGATGAAGCCAAGGAAGATCTCGTCGAAGTTGTTGATTTCTTGAAAAACCCCAAGAAGTACACGTCCATCGGGGCGAAGATCCCCAAGGGCGTGATCCTCGTCGGTGCCCCCGGAACAGGAAAGACTCTGCTCGCTCGCGCAGTTGCAGGCGAAGCAGGCGTGCCGTTTTTCTCCATCGCGGGATCGGAATTCGTGGAGATGTTCGTCGGTGTCGGTGCGTCGCGCGTGCGCGATCTCTTTATGAAAGCAAAGCGCAATGCACCTTGCATCATCTTCATCGACGAGATCGACGCCGTCGGCCGCCAGCGCGGCGGTGCGGGTTTCGGTGGAGGCCATGACGAACGGGAGCAGACGCTGAATCAGATTCTGACGGAGATGGACGGGTTCGAGCAGGAAACCAACGTGATCGTGATGGCTGCGACCAACCGGCCGGATGTTCTCGATAGAGCTCTGCTTCGTCCCGGACGTTTCGATCGTCGCATCTTCGTTGATAAGCCCGATCTCGAAGCGCGCGAGAAGATTTTGGAGGTGCACGGGCTGAACAAGAAAATGCCAAAGAAGATCGATCTTCGCGCGATCGCCAAAAAGACGGTCGGTCTGACGGGTGCCGATCTTGAGAATATCATGAACGAAGGCGCGATTTTCGCGGCAAAGCGCAAACACAAGACATTGATGCAGCAGGATATCGACGATGCAGTGGAGAAAGTCGCGCTCGGTCCGGAGAAGCGCTCCCGCAAGCTGTCGGACAAAGAGAAGAGTATAACCGCGTACCACGAGCTTGGGCATGCGATTGTCGGCCATCTGTGTCCGGAGAGCGATCCGCTCCATAAAATTTCCATCATATCGCGCGGGTCGACTCTTGGTGTAACGTGGTTTCTTCCGCAGGAAGATCAGTTTACGACGAGCAAATCGAAATTTCTTGATGAAATATGCGGGCTGCTCGGCGGACGTGCTGCGGAGGAGCTTGTCTTCGGCGAAATCACCACGGGTGCCAGCAACGATCTGGAACGCGCTTCGACAATCGCACGCAACATGGCGATGCGGTACGGCATGGGCGGCGCAGATTTGGGTCTGGTGACGTACGGTGAAAAGCAGGAAACTCTTTATATGGGCATCGACCCCATGGCATCGCGCAATTACAGTGAAGACTTAGCGCGTCATATCGATGATTTCGTGAAGGAGACTATTAAAACGCAGTACGATCGCGCGGTGGATTTCTTGAAGAAACACAAAGCCAAGCTCGATGAACTTGCCATTGTTTTGCTGAAGCAGGAAACGATGACGGAGGCGGAGTTTGTGGTGATTTTTAGTGGCAGTGACGAGAAGAAATAGTAGGATAGAGACCAGTGCAAACCTTAAGCCCCTTAGATGGCCGCTACCGGATCAAAGTCGAGTCGCTCCTCCCGTACTTCTCGGAAGATGCTCTGCACGGAGCACGCGTGGAAGTGGAGGTGCGTTACCTTATAGCGCTTGGCAAAGAGAAAGGTGTTCCTGAGCTTCCACCGTTCAGCGCGAAGAAAGAGAATGCACTGATGGATATTGTTGCGAAGTTTAATGAAAAAGATGCGGCACAGATCCGCGCAATCGAAAAGACCACGAATCACGATGTAAAGGCCGTCGAATACTTTCTGAAACAGCGGGTAACGAAAGCGGGGATTCTCTCGCGCGGCGCAGAGGAGTTTATTCATTTCGGTCTCACATCCGAAGACGTCAACAATCTCGCCTACGGCATGCTTATCAGTCGTGCACTGAAGCAGACCCTCGTCCCTGCACTCAAGAGCACCGTGGCTGATATACGCAAGCTGGCAACCGCTACGCGATCGGTTTCTCTGCTCAGCCTCACGCATGGCCAGCCCGCGACGCCGACGACACTCGGCAAGGAAATGATGGTGTTTGTCGATCGTTTCGAGAGGCAGATAAAGCAGCTCACCGTCTTTTCCATGCAGGGAAAACTGGGCGGCGCCGTGGGCAATTACTCGGCGCACAAAGCCGTATATCCAAAGGTGAACTGGGAGACATTCGGCGCAAAGTTCATCAAGTCTCTCGGTCTAGATCCACTGACGCACACCACTCAGATCAATCCGCATGACGATCTCGCGGAGCTCAGTCACATCTTCGTGCGCATCGATACCATCGGCATCGATCTCTCGCGCGATATTTGGAGCTATATTTCCCGCGGTGTATTTGGACAGAACATGATCAAAGGAGAAGTGGGTTCATCCACCATGCCGCACAAAATCAACCCCATCGATTTCGAAAATGCGGAAGGCAACTTCGGACTTGCAACGGCACTCTTTTCGCATTTTGCGGAGAAACTTCCGATTAGTAGACTTCAGCGCGATCTCTCCGACTCAACGGTACAGCGATCGATCGGCGTTGCGTTTGGATACTGGCTTTTGGCTGTATCCTCTTTACAAAAGGGATGGGGAAAGCTTTCTGTGAACAAAAAAGTTATTCAAGAAGAACTGCGCAGGCACCCGGAAGTTCTCGCAGAAGCCATCCAGATGGTCCTGCGGAAAAACGGTGTTGAAGGAGCGTATGAAAAACTCAAAGAACTGACGCGCGGAGAGAAGATCACACTGGAGGATCTGCGTGACTTTGTGAAGAAGTTGAAGATTTCTGATGAGGAAAAGCAAAACGTTCTCCGTCTGTTGCAACGCACATGATGCGCAACGCGGTTCGTGGCAGCGTGTTTCATGGAATCATTCCATTGGTGTGTGCAGGCTTGATTGTTTTTCTCTGCATCTTCAAAGTCGGCAATACCGACTTTTGGTGGCACGTAGCTGCAGGACGGCTGATGCTCCATTCCGGTTGGATCACCACAGACCCGTTTGCGTATACGCGCATTGGAGAACTCTATCTTGCCAATCATGAGTGGCTCTCGCAGATCATCTTCGCACTGGTGTTCGATGCGTCGGGTGCCGTCGGTATCACGATCCTCAGGGTGTTGCTCGTCTTCGGAATCTTCGGGATTCCGCTCCTCATCGGTCCGCGAAAATATCTTCTTATCACTCCGATGCTCGCGGTCCTTGCCGCTGTCGGCGCGCGGCCTTCGCTCACCGACCGTCCGCAACTGTTTACCTTTCTCTGCTTCTCGCTGACGGTCACGCTTTGCACTCTCTATTTGGAATCGCCTCTCAGAATCCGAAAAAAAATCTTAATCGTGCTGCCGCTTATCATCGTGCTCTGGAGCAACCTGCATGGTGCTGCGGTGATGATCGGCATTGCGGTGATCGGTGCGCTCCTGACGCAGCGCATTCTTGCAGGGGGAACAGGGGACAGGAGATGGCTTGCAATTTCTCTTGTTGCTGCCGGTATCGCCACCATGGTCACGCCGGCGGGATTTGGTAACATCCGCTACCTGATCAACCTTCTGACCGATGATTCCGCATCGATGATCGCCGAATGGCAGCCGGCTCGTATGAGCGTGTATTTTGTCCATACATTACCGCTCTGGATTGCGGCACTGATCACTCTTTGGTTTGGTCGAAGGCATCGGACATTCTGCATTCTGTTGCTCGTTGGAACGGGCATATTGTCTCGGATGGCGGGACGTCACGAAACGTTATTTCTGATCGCAGCACTCGCGGTTTGTGTCTATCAAATTGGCTTTGGAAAGGGCTGGAGCTTAATCTCCAATCGAGTTAAATCTCTTCCGCATACCGTTCATATCCTCTGCATCCTCTGCATCTTTTTCATCCTCTGCATCCTCACATATGTCCGTTCCTACGATATCAATCGCAACGATAACCTCTTTGGCATCGGGCTGTTTGAACCGGCAAATGGTGCGGCGGAGTTTCTACGGCGCGAAGCTATCGCAGGCAACATCTTCAATAATTACAATATCGGCGGAGAGCTTTTGTACGAAGGATTCCCCGTGTTCATCGACGGCAGAAATATCGATTATGGCGCTGCGTACATGAGTCGTGCTATCGAGGCAGGCGTCGATCCTGCAATCTGGAAGCAGCTTCAAGATCAGTATCACTTTTCTATCGCCGTCATCTATTACGATTTGCAATCCGAGATGCATCCGATTCCCTACACGGATCTTTTAGACGCAGACCCCGATTGGACGCTTACGTATCTCGATGATTGGGTGGCGGTGTATGTTGATGAGGAGACAGAAGCAATAGAGGGAATAGACGGCATCACTACCGTGACGCCCGCTACTCTGACGCGGCAGGAGATCCCGGAGCAGATGGGACTTTCGACGTTCCGAACGATGGAAGCGGAGTTGCAACGCATGATTCAGTATCGTCCGGATGGAGTGAAAGCGCGTTTGTATCTTGCAAAACTCTATACGGCTATTTCCGAATATGATCTGGCGGAAATTATCCTAAAGGAAGCAAAACTAGCGCAGCCCCAAAACTATCTTGTGGACATAGGATTCATGAAACTTCGCATGGAACAAGGTCAGTGGGACGAAGCGTTGCAGTGGCTTAAACGCGCAAAGCGTCATGCGGGATTTACCGGCGTGCGGATCAATCGCGATCTTGAGAAGAAGATACGGCAGCAGGCGGGACAATAGTATGCTTACCCCCCTTTTTTTTT
>CAYGDT010000028.1:0-16527 GCA_964348745.1 uncultured Candidatus Peribacteria bacterium | reverse complement strand
GACCCTACAAAAAATTTTGTTGAGACTTCTCACTTTTTTTGCAAACGCTTGCCGCTGCGCAGGTAAAATGGCACGCCCTCCCAGCGCGAGATACGTGTCATCAATTTAAGACATGCATACGTATTGGTGCGCGACGTTTTCTTGATCTCTTTTTCTTGCGTGTAGCCAGGAACTTTTTTTCCGGATGCAGTCCCCGCGGTGTACTGCCCCTGGAGCACGATGTCATCCAGCGTCGATGCCGGCGGAAGATAAAATTGGTTTAACGCGTCGGCGCGTCCTGCATTCAGATCCTCTTCGCTCTGCAGACGCATGGTCAAAAGCGACATCATCATCAGCAGATGAGACTGAAACATGTCCCGAAACGTTCCTGCCGCTTCAAAATATCCCGCTCTCCCTTCAAGCCCCTTGTCTTCCATTGCTGTAATCTCCACATGGTTGATCAGTGTATTTTTAAACACGCGTTCGAGCAGCGGGTTTGCAAAGCGCAGATAGTAGATATTGCGCACGGCCTCTTTGCCGAGGTAGTGATCGAGCAGGTAGATCTCCTGTTCCTGAAAGCATGCGAGGAGTTGTTTCTTTACCTCTTCAAAACTTTTCAGATCGTGACCCACCGGTTTTTCGACGATGCACCGGAACGGAAGCACGCCGTCATGCACTTTGCCTTTGCAGAGATTATGCGAGATATCCGCAAACACGGAGGGTGGAACGGAGAAGTAGGCCAGCCGCACAGGCGGACTGCCGAATTTCTTCTCAATCCCCTGCAGGTGTTCGTTGAGTTCCGCGAAGCCCTTCGGATCGTCATACTGACCGCTCTTGTAGGAGACGTGTTTTAAGAATTCCTGCAGTGCCGGTTCGGTGACTTCCAACATGTGCTCCCGCACCGACTCTTCTACGAACGCACGAAACTCTTCGTCGGTCATGGGGCTGCGCGAGTAGCCGACGATGGCGTAATCCTTGGGCAGCCGTTTTTTCAGCGCAAGCACATACAACGCCGGATACAGTTTGATCTGCGCAAGATGCCCCGAGGCTCCGAAGAGAATCAAGGAAAACGGATCCGGTGCGGAGATGGCAGCATTCATAGGGCAAGTATAGGAGAAGTGGCGCCGCAAGGAAGGGCAGAGTTTTTACGATGGCTTCGCAACTGTCTTCAGGTTTGAAATCTCCCGCGCAAGTTCCTCCGCACTCTCGGCGAGAATCTGCATTGGGGGAAGCAGCCGATACGGATACCGGAGCGTAAAGGTGACTGGCAGAGGATCGAAAACCGTAGTATCGTCATAGTTTGTTCCGGCAAGCATATCCTCCGCACAACAGTTTGGGAATATCTGTGTGCCACGATCCTTAAGTTCCAGCTTTGACCACTGACGCTTCGTTCCATATTCCAGCGCGATCTGCTGCAGTTCCTCCGGTGTGATCGACTCGCCGGTTTTCACTCTGTCAAAGATGGCCTTCCATTGAAAGATGGCTCCGGTGAGCTTGTCTGGATTTGCCATCTGGCTCAACCAGCCACCGCAGACTTTGGAAGCAATTTGCCCTGCACTGCGCACAGGGAAATGCGCCAGTGCGATCTGCAGAGCGTCGAAGTACTGTTGATTGTCGTTGCGGGTTTTAAGATCATGGCTGCCCATAGGGAGCGCGATTGCCTCCCGTAGTACAGACCCAGATATAAGGATTTTGTACCACTGGGTCTCTTCAACATTCCTACGGTGTCCGATCCGCCGCAGGACGTTTCGCTCCTCTGACGGATCATCTGGCAATGGCACATATGTGCGCCACGGAATACGGCAGACGCGATCTGTAGGCAGCTGCGCAAGCGCACAACGCACACCGGCACAGCAAGAAGTTGTTAGAAATTCGTCGACATCCAGCGGCACCACCCAGTCAACCGGTTCGTTTCGCAGTTCCTCTAAAACCGCGGTCAGCGCTTCTCCTTGCCGATGTATGAAACATTCGTCGCTGCGCACGTCGATAGGCAACCCTTCCGCCAGGAGCAATCGGAGTGTCTCAGCCGTCGTATCGCGGCTGCGGTGATTAATAATAATCATCTTGTCGAACATCGGTGCATGATGGCGGACGAACGCCTCGATGATATCCGCTTCGTTGCGCGCCCACGTAATCGAAACGATGCGACTGCGTTTGGCGCTAAGAAGGGGCTTTGTCGTATTGCGTGCAACATCACTTGTGTATGCCGTGCAGAGTTCATTGCTACGATCAGCAAACGGCGTCTGTGACAGATACGAGAGAAACAGGGAGCGTTTCGGGTGGCGACAACTTGCTTCCCACGGTTTGGTGAGCAGAAAATGAATGATGCGTTGGTGTTGCACCAAGGCTTCGGCGCACTCGGGGTCACTTGCTACCCAGCCGTGCGTTTGCAGTGCTTCGATCCCGACGTTCCACACGGGATTCAACATGAGCCACGAACCGCTCAGCACAGCATTTATGCCGTCTTGGTCCCAGTAGCACACGGTATCGCGGTGTTCTTTGCAGTAGGCAAGTATGCGCTCCCCGATGTTCTCTCGCCTCCAGAATGTGAGATTCATCAGCAATAAGCCTGCATTGCAGTAGGGTGTATCCGGCGCAATACCAAGTTCTTTGTAGTTTTCCAGAGCGTATGGTGACGAGACAAAGGGAGCGTCACTCTGCTGCACTGCAGCACAAGGATACTTACTAATATCCGTGTCCCACAGTGGGCAGATATCAGACTCGACCAGCATATCGGTATCGAGGTAGAGCACCTTGTCGCATGCGGGGAGCAGTGACGGAAGCAGCAGGTGGTAGTACATGGCCGAATGCACGTTGAGCCGATGGTTGCACTGAGCAAATATGGAGTTCTCCGGATATAAAAAGCGCAGATCCACACTGAGTTCGGTGCACATCGACTTCAGTTTAGCTTGTGATTCCATCAGCATGTCTCCTGCAAGAACGATAACCTGCAGTGCACGGTCGGCTGGCAAGTGCTTTACAACCGATAGTATTGCGACGGCAAGACCGGGTACGTACGCTTCGTTTGCGCTCATCGCTAGGATGATCGGAGCATCGCGCCGTCTTTGTGATTGTTCGTTGAACAAGGAGTAGGATTGTAACCAATGGATATCTTGCCGTACATCACATCGGACAATTTTCGATTCATAAAACCGCTACAGAGGCTGCCCTCGTTTGTAACAGCATATTTGTATGATCATCCACGGCTGCAGACATGCGTGGAGCAGTGGAATGCGGCAGATAAACAGAACACGACTTTGCGGAAGGAGCTTTCCGGGTTGGCATGTAAAAGGTTTTCTACGCTTGCAATCGGGGTGCTTCTGCAGAAACTTGTCGCGCAACTGCCGCTTGAGCAGTGCTATCTTAACATCGGTACGTGGTACGGGTTTTCCTTGTTTGCGGGCATGTACGGCAATGCAGATAAGCAGTGCATCGGGATCGATGACTTTTCGCTCAGCCACGCAGTGCGCGATCCGTTTTACAGAGACTTCGCACGGCTTCGTTCACCGGCGCACGCATTTCACGAGATGGATTTTCGTCGGTATCTTCGCATGGAGCACCAATGCCCGATCGGGCTGTATGCATTCGACGGCCCGCATGATGAGCAAAGCCAGTACGACGCACTAACACTTGCCGAACCGTTCTTTGCCAAAAACTGCATTATCATAGTGGATGATACCAATTGGCCGGAGCCGCGCAGCGCAACAGAGCGTTTTTTACAGGAGCGACCGCATCGCTATGATATTATAGCCGATGTGCCTACGGCGTTCGACCGGCACCCGACCCTTTGGAACGGTCTCATGATTTTACAAAAACGATAGGCAGGTTGGTTCTTTATTGAGGGACACCCGCAATCGCCCTTGGATCATCGGGGATCGTTGTGTCTTTATGAATTCTTTGCGCGACATGAGGGAAGTGCATTTCTGTTTGCTCCCTCAGCGAATACAAACGTTCATGTTGGTCGTTTGTGAGCCCGGGGGTACTTTCTATTACTGATACGTACTGAGCGATAGCACCCCACACCCTTTCATCTCCTGATTGTGCTAGAGCAAGTTTTTCATAGGCGAAATACAGCAAATCATCGGCTCTGAATACAGTTTCATATTGATGATACCGTGTCTGAATTTCCCCAAATCGCGCTGTCTGATCGTCGGACATAGGTTCTGAACGCGCAAGTAACTCGTGGTAGAGACGGCGAAATACACCGCGATGCTCCGGATTGGCATGCATCACATCAATGCCTTCGGCTTGTTGAAGGAGAGCATTAACTTCACCGCGCAGCCAATCCCGAAAACTATCTGCTTCACAACGTTCTGTAAGGGCAGCAGCGCCAGTCAATGCATCATCGACTTGTGTTTCAAACATACGCAAACCCTACCGTACAATGGACGAAGCGCAATAATTGAGGTGCATGAAACAACCACTGCGCTGTTTTATGGCTTCAATAAGAGAATAACAAGATGTAGCGATCTTCTTATTGATTTCCATACACGTGAGGGGTACAGTCCCCGCACACCATCGTTTCTATCCAGAGAGCGCAGAGGGAACCGGCCCGTTGAAGCGCCCCCAACCACCTTACGAGGGACGGTGGGACCTCCGGCCCCGTATGGGGGAAGATAGTCAGATCTACGCTTCCTCACATGGGGGAGGCGGTGTTTCTATCATTTCCACGTTCATCCATGTCGTACTTCTTTACATCCGAATCCGTAACCGAAGGTCACCCCGATAAGATCTGCGACCAGATCAGCGATGCAATCCTCGATGCCGTTCTCAAGGATGATCCAAACGGTGCGTGTTGTTGCGAGTGCTTCACGACGACGGGTCTCATTATTGTCGGCGGCGAGATCACCACGACGACCTACGTCGACGTGCAGAAGGTCGCGCGCGGCGTGCTCTGCGATATCGGTTACAATGATCCCGCATACGGTATCGACTACCAAAGTTGCGCCGTGCTTAATGCCATTCACGAGCAAAGTCCGGATATTGCACAAGGGGAAGATACGGAGAAAGGTGCGCACAAGGCGCAGGGTGCCGGCGATCAAGGCATGATGTTCGGGTTTGCGTGCAATGAAACGGAGCAGTTGATGCCGTTGCCGATCACGCTTGCGCACGGTCTGACGCGCAGGTTGGCGCAGGCTCGCAGAGACGGTTCGGTTTCTTATTTGCGTCCCGATGGCAAAAGCCAGGTGACTGTGGAGTACGACGATAACGACAAGCCCGTTCGCGTGGATACCGTCGTGATCGCCGCGCAGCACGATGACGGCATCTCAGCGTCGCAGATCAAGCGCGACATCATCGAGCAGGTGATCAAGCCCGTCTGCGATGAATACCTCGATGAGAAAACAAAGTACTTCATCAACGAGACCGGCAAATTCGTCATCGGCGGACCGCACGGGGACACGGGACTCACCGGCCGCAAAATCATCGTCGATACGTACGGTGGCATGGGTCGCCACGGCGGCGGCGCGTTCTCCGGCAAAGTTCCAAACAAGCAAGACCGCTCCGGCGCGTACATGGCACGCTACATAGCAAAGAACATCGTCGCTGCGGGTCTCGCCGAAAAATGTGAATTGCAGCTCGCCTACGCCATCGGCTACCCGGAACCCGTCTCAGTGCATGTCACGACGTTTGAGACCGGCGCTGTACCCGATGCACAAATCGCCAAGGCAGTGCGCGCAGTCTTTGATATGACGCCTGCGGGCATCATCTCTACACTCAACCTCCGCCGCCCGATCTACCGAGCGACAGCAGCCTACGGCCACTTCGGCCGCCCGGAGTTCCCTTGGGAGCAGATCGATCAAGTCGAGGCACTGAAGGAAGCGGTTTTGAGTCAAACTGCGGTCTTAGTGTAGTATTTGCTTGCAAGACTATTATCTGTTGATACCATACTATTATGGCTAAAAAGACTGTAGATAAAGATGCATCGCCTCCTCAAGCTGATCCTCTCCTGAAGCAGCTTGAAGTGCAATACTCAGGACGTTCCCTTTCTCCAGTGGGAACATTGGAGAGAATTGCGAAATTTGATGAAAAAAATCGTTTTCGTACATGTGCATTGCTTGTCGCTCAACAGTTTTTGGCTGCAAGTAAATTAGAAATCCTCGATAGGATCTTTGATAGGCCGCAGAGGATTGATGTGTCTGATAGAGAAAAGTGGGTCGCTAATACCAGAGCACTTACCTACAACGCACTTATTGCAGACCAATTAGAATTTATGGTGAACAAGGTTCACCCTGCACTTGGTACAGGTGAGATTGCAGAAGAAGTATGGTCCATACTTAGAAAACCGTATGAGGAAATGATAGATGCGCGGGATAGGGAAGATGAACGCCAAAGATTACTGGCACAATCTCAAGTCGCCCAAATGCCGGGTCCAATATTCATTGGTCCGGGCAGAACTATGGGTGGCCCCCAAACTACGGGTCCAAACCCCAGCCCAGCTCGTAAAATACCCTAGCTGAAGTCGGTTGATTCTTCATCGTAGGGGTATACCATGCAATTATATGGGTGCTGGTCTAGATGGCGGCTTCGGCAATGAAATGTTCGAAACGCTCACTGAGCGGGAGTTGTGGAAACAAGTCGCGGACATGCAAAGAAATCCAGTGAACAATCCAGCTGCGGGAAATATACCGAATGGTATTCAGACTAAAACCGAGCAAGAGTTGTTAAATCGTGTTCCTGAGATTGGAGGTCCAGGGTGGGATAGGAATATTAATATATAAGCCAGACTGTGTTATAGATCAAAGTGTGTCTGGTCTCGTTTTATTTCAGAGATTGCTTCAATTTTTCATACATTTCCAGCGAGTCAAACGCGTCTTGTTTTTGTTTGGTATCCAACGCGTGTGTCATGGAGCACACTCTTAACAATGAAGAGAGAGATTGCGAAGTTCGAACGAGTGCAATCAATGCATGCACCTGTTTTTCCTCATTATGTTCCTGCAATACGTCAGTCACTTCTTTCGATGTACGTTCATACCAATAGACTCCGGGAAACTGACGTATTACTAAATCGAATGTATGTTCAAGTTTCTGCAATTGCCCAAATAAACGTCGTGCCTCCAATACGACTTCTGCAGATACTCCTAACTTCAATGCAACACCCGAGACTGCTAGTGCTTGTGCAACAATATAAGCCGATCCACAACGCACTTCATCTCTGCCGTCTCGCAAAAACTCAAAAGAATCAGCAGTTGTCTGTTGCCTAATATGCATTCCGTTTCGATCAAAACTGTCATTCCATGTGTATTCGCTCATAATAGCATTATCCACTGCTTTTAATGGAAAGCAAGATACTCAACAAAGTTACTGGACAATGCGTTACGGAAATCTAAAATCATCGCATGAGTTTTATTGATAACCATCTTGGCCAAGTGATTAGTATTCACGGTGCACCCCCCCCTCGGATGCAAACGAGACTCAAACAGTCGATCCCAGAATAGGTGAAGCTTTAAAAGATGCCTTGCATCCTTTACAGCGAAGGCTCAGAAAGCTGGGAATAGGAGCTGAAGACACTCAAGAACAATAACATCTCACCGCTGTGACAGCAGCTCAATAACCGTCCCTGTGTAGTAATATTTCAGGATCGTTTCCGCGGTTTTTCCTTCCAGTGCCTGCGCTTCCGCGCCGCAGCCAGACATCCCCACGCCATGGCCACTGAGTGGCTTTCCCGCGCACCATGGATCTGATTTACTGACGAATACTTCCGCAAACGGAAAGTTATGCCATCCGTTTTCCGCGGGGCTGCGGGTGCGGCCGTCGTCGCTGCTGAAGTATGCGGTCTTCACGACCGACCCGTCTTTCGTGATGACCTTTCCTGCAGTTGCTTCGACCGCGCGCAGCCACTGAGGATTGTCTTCTTCGTATGCTACACCTGAGTAGTTTTGAAAACTGGCACCCGTATCGGACCCGTCGTAGGGCATGCCGGGGAATTTACGTTGATCGCTTTGCAGGTAATAAGCAGCGTAGCTTCGGGCCGCGATGGCGAAGGCTTTCTGCTTTTCGGGAGGTTCGGTATCGGGCTGCTCGCTTAAACCCTTTAGATAGTCTTCCAATGCAAGCTCGTTGATCAGTACCAGTGTTCCATCAATCACACTGCACTCGATCACGCCGCGGAAGCGGTTCCACTTGGTTTGCCATGAGGAGACGGTGAGGGTGGTATTGCCGCCGTCTATGCGCGTGATCGGAGATCGGGAATCAGTGATCGGTGCACCAGTAGTGACGCAAGATGTCCCATCGATACCCAGATGCACGGTGCCGATTTTGTCTCCTGTGATCGTGGCGATATTGTCTATGTAGCTTAAGCGAATGCGGATGGTATCGCTTTGCGACGGGTTATTCGTTATTGGTGATTGGTTATTGGGATTATTAAGCGCTGTGGTCGTAACAGGATGCTCCAATGTTCCTGTTGGCCGCTGCGGTCGCGTGATCGGTTGGCTGGCGACGCGAGTGCGCTGCAGGTTGGTGCCTTGGGACAGTTGCTGCTGCAGATTGCTTAGTTGAGCGTTGCCTCGGCGGTCTGCAGTGCGCACGAGGCGCTTGGCGCGGTAGTACGCTCTACCGAGCGTTTGTTCCACTTCTTCCAGACGCACGGCGAGGCGTTGCTGTGTTTTATTCACGTAGGTTTTCGCGGCGACCACGGGGTAGGAAACGGCGGCATCAAGATTGCCTGCAATGACATTGCTGCGGATCTGCGCTGTAACGGAGCTGAGGAAAAAACCGGGACACTCGGTCGGCACCAGATCCATATGTCGCACGATCGGTTTCATATTCTGCCCGTGGAATATGACGTTGCGATCAAGATCAATGCTGTACTTGTTTCCAAGGTGTTGCAGCAGCCACTGCAGAGCCTTCGTTTGCTCCAGCGGCGGTTGCTCATTATCAAAATTTCCCATAAGTGCGATGCCCATAGACCCGACGTTACTGCAGTAGGCGTGGCCCGCGACGACGTAGTCGCCACCCGAACGTCCCTCGTAGATATTGCCTTGCTCGTCTATGACGAAGTTGTAGCCGATGTCGCCCCAGCCGCGGTTGTTAGCGTGGTACTCATAGAGGGCGCGCATGCGTTCGGCAGGCGGGCGGTTATCGCCCGTGACGGTGAGTGCGGTGTGGTGCACGACAAGCAGTTTGATCGACGGAGAATATCGGCGTATCCAGCGGTACGTCTGACCGCTTCCATCGTGTGTTACCGTGTTACCGGTCTGAAAATCCTGCGGAGAGTTTTTCTGTGCAAGCAGGCAATCATCTACGCGTTTGCTCGATTGTTGGCCTGTTCCCGCACTGCTCACTGCTTCGCTCTGCGTTGGTTCCACTGTGGCCCCCTGAAACAAAAACTCCTCGTCAGCACCCCAATCATTTCGACTGATAATGCGCGGCGCACGATAGAACGTGGTCGCAGCGAGTTGGTGGGATACCGGCTTTTTATCGACGGTGATCGGATGCAGCGCGATGTCGCGCAAATCGCCGCGCAGTGTCACGCGATCAACGGGTTTTGGAAAGAGTACGAGATTACTTTCTTTCAAGAGCGGATCAGATTCCTTCTCAATAAAAAGCGCGCGCCAGCCATCGGACATTTTTATCGCGAGTTGCGTATCATCGGAAGGAAAGCCGACACTCAGTGCGTCGATGGGTTCGGGGAAGGAAACGGTTTTCTGTTGTATGCTCGACGCAGCAAGTAGAAATGTAACGAGGAAGAGTATTTTTTTCACGAGGTTACTATACAGGAGTTCTTATTAAGTGATCGGGAATCAGGGATCGGAAATCGGTTATTTCAAATTCCCGATCCCCGCTTTCTGCTCCCCGATCACCCTTACATACTCTTCCACCATCTTCTCCACCGTAAATTTCTCCTCCGCTGTCTTTTTTCCTGCCCTTGCTATCGCCATCCTGCTTTCGCCATTCGCCATTCGAATAATGGCTTGCGTCAGGGCTGAAGCGTTTCCAGACGGTACGATCAATGCATCCTTCCCATCCGTCAGATACCCGGCTACCCCGCACGCGTCCGTGCAGATCACTGCGATACCGCGGAGCATCGCCTCTGCCACGACCATACCGAAGGGATCTTCCTGCCTTGAAGGCAGTACAAGTACGTCGATCTCCTTGTAGATATCGTCAATATCCGGAACTTCCGCACGGATGCTCACTCTTTGCGATTGTTGAATGTACTGCGGCCCCTTGCCATTGATGAGCAGGGTCGCATCGCAGACGCTTCGCATCGCCTCGACGAGGATATCGACGCCTTTCTCGGGACTCAGACGCGCGATGCAGCCAACGCGCAGCGTTTCATCGAAGATGTGACTCCGGAATGTCTTCGGCGGAGCATCCACGCCGTTTGGTATCGCTACCACGTTCTCGTATCTTAAGCCTCGGAAGATTTGCGCACTAAGCTCTGAAACACATACCGTCGTGACATGCGCACTCAGCTTCCTAAGCGTCGGGAGCCAAGGGTTTTTCGTCAGCCACGGACCGACTGTGTCGTGTTCGACCCAGACTACATTGATGCCCTGCTTTAGAGCATAGGGAGTTAAAAGAATTTTCTCACTCAGAGACAACATGACCACGGCATCCAATTGAAAATTGAAAATTGAAAATTGAAAATGGTTGATCAATTTCTTTCGTATGCCGTACTTTCGCCATAAAAAACTGATTGCCGCCCACTTGGTGACTGGCGGATTTCCAATCTTCAATTGCTCATTTACAATCTTCAATCGCTTGCATTCTGCAAGCATCACCGGGCAACTCCCCAAAAAACTTACTTCGTGCCCGCGTCGAGAAAGACCCTGCATCAGGCTTATCGTCTGCTTCTCTGCGCCGCCGTTGGCGCTTTCCAAAGGGAAACGGGTGAAGAGGATATTCACGGAGACATCATAGCATTTGATCTCCCATCCTCCATCTCTCAAGCACTTCTTTAATTCTCGCTTCTACCTCGTCGCTGGCATAGGACGTGCAAATGTAATACTCCGCACCCGCGGCGAACGCTGTCGTTTGATACTGCTCAGCATCAGCGGAACTGACAAGCGCGATCCGGGCTTTGGGCTGCTTCTTTTTCAGATACGCGATAACGGCAGGCCCCTCCTCCGTCGGCATTTCGTAATCAATAAACGCCCAGTCGATTTGCTGATGATCAATCATCTGCTTGGCTTCGTCCGTGGTTTTGGCTTTTAGACTCTGCGTGGTGATACCGGATCTCTTCACCATCGCTTCAAGCATCATAGCTTTTGCTTCGGAGTCGTCGGCGATAAGAAAGGAGGACATGAGAAGAGTATTAAGTATTATGAATTAAGAATTAAGTATGTATACCTAATACCTGATACGTAATACTTTATACTCGTTACGCAGGCATTGCCTGAATAATCTCGTCGAGTATTCCGCAAATCTCCACCATGGATTTCTCGCTGCTGCTTACGACGTGATCAAACCCGTCGGCATCGTCTTTGTGTCCCAGATACACGCTGATGATCCGGTCGTCGATTTCGCCGTAGACACCCTCAATCATGTCGTTTTCCGGACAGGTGATGATGACATGGTGCCCTGCTTCTCGTGCTTCTTTTGCACACTCACATGCGACCATAGTCATGAACGATTTCTGAAAATCAAAGATGTCCTCCTCGCTCATTTCGTCCTCCTGCTTCGGCTCATGAATGTCTTCCAATGCGAGGTGACGCCAGTCTTCGTGTTCCCCAAGGAACTCATCAACGATGAGCGCCCGTGCCATTTCGGTGGATCCTGCGAGGAGGAGGAACATGGGGAAGTGTATTTGGAACTATTAGAATATTATACCAAAAAACCCTCCTGATGGGGAGGGTTTGAATGTGGCTTAAGACAGAGAAAGTTCTATATGCTTGATGGTGAAGTTTGAAGGGCAACACGGTGTCTCCACAGTTCTCTGAGTGCATCGGCTTCTTGTATATCATCACTGTTTTCAGTAGATGCTCGCATATTGAGAGTAGTAGCTCCTATAATTGCCAATCGATTCTGTTCGTTAGATTCTTCATGCATCATTGTGTAGGTAGGAAAATTGTTGCCATATCTTGCAGTACCGCTGCGCGATGCGCAATCATTTTCATAGGCTGCAAAAAAATGGCTTCTATACAACAAAAAATAGCAACTTTTCCATTTCGTTTTCCCTTCCGATACAAATCGAAATCATGATCGATGATCATGCACCGATTTTCTTCAAGCCTCCCATGTATTGTCGTAACACTTCCGGAACGGTGACGCTTCCATCTTCATTTTGATACATCTCCAGAATCGGAATCAGAATGCGCGGGGAAGCGACACATGTGTTATTGAGCGTGTGGACGAATTTCTTTTCGCCGTCCTCCGCTGTGTATTTGATATTCAGCCGTCGCGCCTGGAAATCGCCAAGGTAACTGCAACTATGGGTTTCACCGTAGCCATTGCGGCTGGGCATCCATGTTTCGATATCCTGCATAAAAACCTTCCCCTTGCCCATGTCGCCCGTGCAGACATCGATGACGCGGTATGGGAGTTTGAGTGCTTGCAATACCTCTTCTGCGTTATTGCGGATCTCCTCAAACAGTGCGAGTGCTTCCTCTTGGTCCGCCCGACAGAGCACTACTTGCTCCACTTTTTCAAACTGATGGACACGATAGAGACCTTTCGTGTCTTTGCCATACGTTCCCGCTTCGCGGCGGAAGCATGCAGAGTATCCCGCATAACGCTTGGGCAGATCGCTCTCCTTTAAAATTTCGTCTTTGTGATAACTGCAGACGGTTACCTCGGACGTGCCGATCAGGTGCAGGTTATCGCTGACGAATGCGCCGTCTTCCTTGCCGCCGACGACGTAGATCTGATTCTCGTCCGCACCGGGGAAAAATCCCGTTCCCATAAAACAGTCGTAGGTTGCCATAAGTGGCGGCGTAAACAGCGTCCATCCTTTGGCATACAGGTGATCCATCGTATAGCGCATGACGGCTTGCTGCAGCCGCGCGCCTTCGCCTTTCAAGAAATAACTTCGTGCGCCGCTGACGTTTGCTCCGCGGGAAAGATCGATAATATCGAGCGCTTCGCCGAGCTCAACGTGGCTTTTCGGCGTTTTAGGAGGATTCTCCCCCAGCAATACTATCGCATCCCCTTGCCCTGCACCGGAGTCCGCAGCCGCGGACGACTGGTGCGGGGCCCATTTCCGTACTTCCACATTCTCCGAATCATCTTTCCCAACAGGAACAGTCGACAGAGGAATCGATGGAAAAACATACTGCATCTGCTTCCACTGCTCTTCGATACCTTTGAGTTCCGCTTCCGATTCCTTCAGCGAGTCGCTGACGGTTTTCATCTTCTTTAAGAGTTCCTCTTTCTCCTTACCTTTGAGCCCGGGGATTTTCTTGCTCGCATCGTTTTGCATCTTTCGGAGTTCCTCGATTCCCGGCAGCAGCGCACGGCGCTGTTCATCAAGTTTGAGAAACGCATCGACATCCAGCCTGATATTCTTGTCCTTCGCCGCTTTTTTGTAAGCGTCTGGACGGGTTCGGAGGTCGTTGAGATCAATCATAGAATGCAGAGTTGAGGCTTGCCCGGCGTAGCCCGCAGGGCGAAGTCGGGTCGATCATAGATGAGAGAATAGCGGATTGTCTCGGCGGAGTCTGCCAGAGGCGGACGTAGCCGGATCGATCATGCAGAGAGCATACCGCTAAGCCCTCTGTCACGCATCTGATTCACCATCGGTTTGCGGAGAATACTCTGCAATGCGGTCTTGAAAGGTATGCAAGCATTCTTTAAGGGAATGTACCCTTGACGCCTAGTATTGCATAATGGGCAATAGAGTGGCAGAATCGGGAATGTGAATATGGAAACCTACCAACAGTGGGCTGTAATTATCGGAGCAATAGCATTTGTGTGCATTTGGATATACGCACTTTTTGCATGGGGTTTTTTGGCGCATTCATTATTGGACTGTTGTGGCCGCTAGTTGTAGCAGCTTTGACTATTATCATTGGTGTTATTATATTAGCTAACTAAAATTCTGTTGACACCGAATCTGTTATTGGTAAACTGCAATCGTTCTTTTATAGATGAGTCTTCGGACTCCCCATGGGGATGGGTCGGCAACACAATCAGCCTACTAAGTGGCGCGACATCTGGAATTTCCCCATTCTTCCTGTGTTGCCCCAGTGTCCGTCACTTAGTGGGCTGAATCCCAAACAAACTCCCTCGTCGTCTAATGGACAGGACACCAGAAATCACCCACTAAAGGGTGACACTGGAACTAACCTCTGAAGTTTTCTGGAAATGAGAGTTCGATTCTTTTCGGGGGAGTACCCCTTTGTGGGTCAATCAATTTATATCTTATGTTTTACTATGTCAATCGTAAAGCTTTTTAACTTAACCAGAAGTATTACTCATTTTATGGTATAATTTTTCTGATGGAAAATAAGCGTATGAATAAGAAGGCTGATCTTACCACTGACGGGAACCGATTTTATGCTCTACTTGAGCGGGCATGTACGCGACTTGCCCCAAAAGTAGGTCAAAAATCGGTGTCGAAGAATTCCGATGATTATACCTCCACTGAAATTCAGAAACATAAAGGTGAAGATATTTCGGACTGACAACGTGATGTGTCCCGTCGAGTGATCTTTTGAGTTGACCCCAAAAGTTTTCAATGGTGTTGGTATGGATTGTAGAGTTTTTAACATACTGCCCCGCACCATGATTCACTGTCGCATGTTCGATGTCTATGACCTGCGCGATCTTCCTGTAGCTCTTGAGTTCGTCCGTAATGAGCTTCGTACCCTTCGCTACGCTGTCTTTGAAGTGAGGGAGAAGTGTTTGTGCCTGTACGTTCTTCACGATGGTGGCGTTTACTCTCTTTGTTCCTCTTTGCAGCTTTCCGAACACAACAGTCTTCCCCGCAGCACCCATACCTCTTTTACCCTTCTGCTTTCCACCTACCATTGTTTCGTCGGCTTCCACCGCTCCATCCATGTATTCAGGGAGTTCCTGCATCATCTCTTTAATCTTGATCTGCATTCTCCATGCAGTTTTAAGAGTGACGCCAAGGTGTCTTTGGAGTTCTCTTGAAGCTACGCCATTCTTCGATGTAGACATAAGGAAGATTGCAAAGAACCAGTCATGCAATGATGTAGACGACTTCTCGAAGATCGTCCCTACCTTCGGGTAAATATGAGACTGACCACAAGAACAAGAGAAGCAAGCCCTAGCCTTGTTCATGTAGAACTGTCCGACCTTCCCGCATTTATCACATTTCGGATACGGGAATTCTTGTGCGAAGAGATGTTGCAGACATGCTGCATCGTTTGGAAACCGAGCCTTGAATTGCTTAATGGTAACTTGCTTCGTCATAGGTAAGTAGGAAAGTACCTAAATACTAGCAAATCTATTACTAGGCGTCAAGGGTACATTCCCTTCTTTAATCGCATCCAGCACAATAGCGATAACTTGGTCAGAGTATTCCTGACTCACCTCCTTCCCATCACTTCGTTTTTGAATAATGGACTCCAATGCTTTCGATCCTCTTTTGTGCAATTGCTCTATTGCACCGCCTTCTGATGCAACGAGTGTTGCATAAGCATCCATGACACGCTTCAAAAGCGGATAAATAATTGCATCAAATTCTTCAAAGGGGGTGTCCAGATCACCGATCATATTCACAGAAGTATCCTGAATATCTTGTCCCATGGGTGACCCTACGCTGACTAAGAAATCTCCCAGACTTCCAATTGCATCAGTGATTGCGGCATTGGCAGGGATGAGCGTGTGTTCATCTTTCAGTAGATTGACAGCTTGTTGTAGTTTGGAAATCGAATCTTCAAAGAATCGCAATGCAGTAGGTCCTGCGCCGGATTGCAGCGTGTCGGCGCCATCGAATTGAATCGTTGCCGAGTGCAGATCGTTTATGATTTGCCATTCCATACGAATGCTCAGAGCGATGATCAGGGTACGGAATGCAGGGGAGTTTATGACTGTATCGGGGTCGATTCCCGATTGGCGCATCCAGTCCATGATTTGTTGGACAGTCGGCATTTGTCCGGTGGCATCGAGCGTTCCGGCGACTGCAAGAGCAAGCAAACTCGTGAGAAATGCCCTGAGTACGTTTCCAGTCATTTCGATGCCGAATTGCAGATGTGCTTTTTGAACGTCTTTCAGGGAAATGGTGTACCACGCAAGACCTGCGACTGTTGCGATGACATTCAGAACACTGAAAAAGGATCCCACACTACCGACAGCGAGCAACCCGGGTGCACCGAGGAGAGCCCTGCGCATGGCATCGCGCGTCGAGCCAACGTATTTATCCGCTTTTGATTGTCTGATGTCTTCGCGCTGACTTGATGTCAGTGGGAGTCCGTCGAGTGTACGGAAATCCCGTTCCACCTTATTTGAAATATGTCCTTCCAGTAGACGATCTGCGTATCGTTGCACCGGAGAAAAAACTCTGCCGATTCCGTTACGTATTCTCGTAAAAACGGTGTCATTTTTAGGTGGTTCCTGCTCTGCGCCCATTTCGGGATTGGGAGCTGGAAGAAAGTCGTCGGAGGGATGAGTTACTTGTACTGACATGCAATGGTATATAAA
>CAYGDT010000027.1:0-16570 GCA_964348745.1 uncultured Candidatus Peribacteria bacterium | reverse complement strand
GACCGGAAGAGGTGTTTGAGTTGTGTTAACACAACTCAAACACCTCTTCCGGTCGCTAAACCGATGGAGATCGCAAGTACTCCGGTGGAACCTGCAAGCACGCTACCCGGAGAAACAGATGCACAGCGCGAGGAACGAGAACTCGAAAAGAAACGGCGCAAGCGCCAACGATACCGCGAAAATCAAAAGCAGCGGAAAGCCGGTGAACCCGTAACCGCAGACGATGCAGGATCAGTGACCGACGAAAACGGTGATGACGACGAACCGGGGCAATCGCCCGATGACACGATCGCCATCATCAAAGCCGAAGATATCGGATCGTCCGGTACTTCTACAGATGTGAAGCCACCAAAGCCTCCGGAGGGAGACGTAAAGAAACCGGCATAATATTCTCCTGCGAGCCTTCCATAGATGATCGCAGCCTAGTAGGATAGGTCAGCTTGTGAAACGTGGAAAGCTGTGGTGAACCATGGCGAGCCACGCCTCACAAGTGAGGCGTGGCGAGATTAGCTCAGTTGGTTAGAGCGTCCGGTTGTGGTCCGGTAGGTCAAGGGTTCGAATCCCTTATCTCGCCCCAGTACTTGACAAATACATGCTATAACTTATAGTATCCTTTCACTATTCTTCCATTATTATGACAAAATCTGAGACAGTACCAGCTCTCCCCGAAGGTATTAATATTGAAGAGCTAACACCTAATGACATTCATAGAATCTCTTGCTGGATAACGGCTAACGCAATTGCTGCTATAGCTGAATCTGGCTGTGCAACAAAAGACCAAATTACTATTGAGCCAAGCCCAAAAAAAGACAAATGGATTACCCCAGTCAATGATTATACAATTGTCAATACGGGGGCAGCGAGTGATTTAGGGGCAATCAGCATTGATGCGAGAGTTCATACTGAAGATACAGAGTACACCATTACTCATGGTGTTATTATTGAATCAGAGCATCCTCAAAATTTTGGCACTTTGGATACTGATGAAACTGTAATCGTACGATCTGGCGTATTACGCTATTGGAGAAATGATGAGCAAGGTAGTGATATTGATGGATCTTCGACTTTTAATGTTTTAGCTATAAATAAAGGAGACAGTCTTAAGGTACAGGCAATGGGTGGGCCAGTTGATTACACATGCTTCTATGGAGACAATGGCAGAGAGCATGTTAAAAAAATGAAAAATTTATAATCAATGAGAAAGTTCCCGTGCACATCATTATCCATGTTCCTTTGCAATCAACCATTGATCTGATCGTAGAGCTTCGTCTGCAACATGGGGAGCTTAAAACCATCCTATGAAACTACCAGTTACTCCTGTTGATAGGCGAGATAATCCAGATGATGATCCACCTGTAGATTCAAAAGCAATACGAGAATTTATCAATCGGCAGAGAAATGATCCATTGGACATTGACCTCACAATCTTTGTCTTAATAGAGGAGTGTAATTCATGGAACGACGAGTATCGTCGCCTTCTTGATGTAAAAAAACATAAGAAGTCCGCGTATGACCTACTCTAAGAGAAAATATCCTTCCCCATATGCAAAGAATCTGATACGCTCTCTGTCAACGTGTTACCACGTCGTCTAAATGGCTGAGGCAAAATACCGTACACCCATCCCCCTTCGCACTGCTCTACTACGTCTCGCTGTGGCTACGGAGGGATCTCCTCGATAGAGATTCATTCTAGTAATCATATATGTCACAACCCACATTTCGGACACCGAAAGGCACGCATGATATTCTCCCGGAGGATCACACTTTTTTCACCTACGTAAAGAAAGCTGTGCGCCACCGGGCGAGACAAGCGGGATACAAGCGCATAGAAACGCCGATTTTCGAGTTCCGAGAGGTCTTCGAACGCGGTATCGGCGAGCATACGGATGCGGTGGAAAAGGAGCTTTTTCTCGTCCGTGGAAAACACAGTGAAGAGGACAGCGAAATGGCACTGCGACCGGAGACGACTGCTGCAACCTGCCGCGCATACGTCGAGCATGGCATGAAGCAACTGCCCCAACCGGTGGAACTCTATTCCATCGGACCGAACTTCCGGTACGACCGACCGCAAAAAGGGCGCTATCGCCAGTTCAACCAGTTCAGCTTCGAGATCATGGGAATCAAAGATCCGAGCCTCGATGCGCAGCTTATTCATGTGCTGACGAAGATCTTTTCCGATCTCAAAATCATGGATCGGCTGAATCTTCAGATCAACAATATCGGAAGCAGTGACAGCCGAAAAGCGTATGTAGCCGCTCTCAAGGACTTTTTTATCGGGAAGGAACGCAATCTTCCCGAGATTGATCGCGATCGACTGCAACATAACCCGCTGCGTCTGCTGGATTCCAAGGAAGAAGACACGCAAATTCTCCTGCGAAACGCACCGCAGTTCGACCAATTTCTGGATGACGAAAGCAAGCAGTTCCATGAGACGCTTCTTGAGTACCTCGATGAACTGAAAATTTCGTATACGAAAAATCCCCTTCTTGTGCGAGGTCTTGATTACTACACGCAAACGGTCTTTGAGTTCTGGGACAATTCCTCCGGAGCACAGAACTCCGTTGCGGGAGGCGGTCGCTACGACGGCCTCATTGAATTGCTCGGAGGACAACCTACTCCCGGTGTTGGATTTTCCGCAGGAATGGAACGTGTGATTTGGCAGATGAAGCAGGCAGGCGTGCAGGCGCCGAATAAAGATCAGATTGATGTCTTCGTTGCACAGCTCGGACCCGATGCGAAAAAGAAGAGTCTTTCTCTCATTTCAGAGCTCCGCGATCTTGGTGTGCATACTCTCGGTGCGCTTGGGGAAGCAAGCCTCAAGAGCCAGATGCGTCTTGCCGATAAATTCCAAGCGAGATACACGCTGCTGCTCGGGCAGATGGAAGTAAAGAGCGGCACGATCATTCTGCGGGACATGGCAGCAGGAAAACAGCAGGAAATCAAATTCAAAGAAGCGGTGCCCAAGGTGATCGAACTGCTTGGAAAAGAGAGCCTTGATACGTACACCATGCATGATCGTTTCTCCTCGCAGGAAGACGACTAGTCTGTATATCAGCGATGATCGCGGTATGTCCGCGTTGCCGGTCTACGAAATGTAGCCTCCGAAAGGTAGTTTGCAGCATAGAGCGCGCCTGTTTTTACGATGCCATCGGATTCAAAACGCCGTGCGGAGGAATAGGCATAGAAACGGGGACGGAATTTTACCTTGCCAACTGCATGAAGCCTCCGAGCGATATTCGTGTCTTCCCCATAAAAAGCGATCGTCTCGTCGAATCCACCGATCTGCTCGATGGCACTTCTGCGCACGACAAAATTGCCACCCATAATCATGTATTTTGTCATCATGTACGCTGGCATACCCAGCACCATCTGAAACAAATGTGCACATGCTGCATTAAGCTTCGTTGTATCGTAATAGCGATACGGACCGCTCAGCGCGACAAGCAGCGGGTTTTTCTGAAACTCCTGATTGACCATGGTAAACCAATGTGATGGAACGTGGGTATCGGCATCGATAAAAGCCAGAAGGTCGCCATCAGAATGAAGAAACCCACACTGACGAGCTTTTGTCAGGCCCTTTCGCG
The DNA here is from genome assembly GCA_964348745.1 of uncultured Candidatus Peribacteria bacterium. Taxonomy (GTDB): domain Bacteria; phylum Patescibacteriota; class Gracilibacteria; order Peribacterales; family Peribacteraceae; genus CAYGDT01. The sequence goes on along the minus strand of CAYGDT010000027.1, from coordinate 12,986 downwards.
GTTCATGGATGACGCGCACACCGGGAAACGATCGAGCTATCTCCGCAGTACGGTCCGTGCAAGCGTTATCAACGACCAGCACTTCATGAACGTTGTCGCTGCGATGCCGCAAGCAATGCTCGAGACACCGTGGAAGATAGTTCTCCTCGTTAAACGCAGGGATGATGACGCTAATGCGCATACGCAAAAGACTATAGCGCAAAGGTTGAAAAGCAGGAAGGTTCTACGATCAAACGTCGAGGTTTTTCACACCTTTGGCATGCGTTTGGATGAACTTTCTGCGTGGTGCGACTTCGCTTCCCATCAGGGTCGTAAACGTCGCATCCGCAGCTTCCGCATCATCCATGGTCACGCGGAGCATTACACGATTTTCCGGATCCATCGTCGTCTCCCATAGCTGATCGGGGTTCATTTCTCCCAGACCTTTGTAGCGCTGGATATTCACCCTCGCGATCTTCGGCGCTGACTTTTTCCCCTCTGCATCCTCCTTGCCGGCCGAAGCTCCGCTAGGAGCGAAGGCTGGTGACTCTTCTGCATCTTCTGCATCCTCTTCTGTCACTTCAGCGTCCTTCGCAGTCACCCCCATATCCCTCAGAGCTTCCTCCTTCTGCGCATCCGTATAGGCATAACGCATGTCCTTGCCTTTCGCGATCTTGTAGAGCGGCGGCTGCGCTATGTAGAGGAACCCCGCGTCGATCAGTTCGGGGAAGTACCGGAAAAACAGTGTCAGAAGCAGCGTGCGAATGTGTGCACCGTCGACGTCAGCGTCTGTCATGATGACAATGCGGTGGTAGCGCAGTCTCCCGAGATCCTTGATCTCTCCGATGCCGACACCCAAGGCAATGATGAGAGATTTAATTTCATTATTGGCAAGCATTCTATCCAGCCGAGCCTGCTCGACGTTCAGGATTTTTCCCCGTAGCGGAAGGATCGCTTGGAACTCGCGGTTGCGACCCTGCTTTGCCGATCCACCGGCGGAGTCTCCCTCGACGATGAAGATCTCACACTGACTCGGATCTCGACTGCTGCAGTCGGCAAGCTAGCCGGGGAGCATCATTCCCTCCAGTGCTCCCTTGCGAATGACGCTGTCTCGTGCAGCACGCGCCGCAAGGCGTGCACGTGCGGCAAGGTTGCACTTGCCGATAATCTCCTTGGCTTCGTTCGGGTGCTCCTCCAGATACTCCGAGAGCTTCTCGTTCACGACGGTTTCCACTGCCGTCTTCATTTCTGCGTTGCCAAGCTTTGCCTTGGTTTGACCTTCGAACTGAGGATCCTTTAGACGCACGGATACCACGGCAGTCAATCCTTCGCGCACATCGTCTGCAGTTAGGTTTTCTTCCTTCTCCTTCAGGAATCCCTGCTTGCGGGCATAGGCGTTTATTGTACGCGTGAGTGCAGCCTTGAATCCGGAAAGATGATGTCCGCCTTCTATCGTGTGAATGTTGTTGGCAAAGGAGACAACGTGCTCCTGAAAGGACTGAGTGTACTGCAAGCCGACCTCAACCATGCCGTCATCGGTGTCTTTCTCAAACCAGATTGGGGAACCGATAGTCTCCTTGGAATCATTTAAGTGCCGTACATACGCTGAAATTCCGCCCTCAAAGGAGAATCGATACAAGCGAGGATATTCACGATCTTCCTCGGGGCGCTCCTTGCGTTCGTCGAGTACGGCGATCGTGACACCGCGTGTGAGGTACGCCTGCTGGCGGAAACGCGTGAGCAGTGTGGTCATGGAAAATTCCAATGTGTCGAAGATCGTGCTGTCGAGCCAGAATGTGATTTTGGTTCCCCTCTTCTCGGTTTTACCCTCGGTCTTCATATCGTACGTAGGCTTGCCTTGCTTGTATTCCTGATGATACACTTTGCCGTCACGGTAGACCTCTGCACGCATTTTGATACTGAGCGCGTTGACGACGGAGGATCCGACACCGTGTAATCCTCCCGATACTTTGTAACCGGATTCATCGCCGCCGAATTTTCCTCCGGCATGGAGCGTTGTCAGCACGATCTCCAAAGCAGGCTTTTTCATCTTCGGATGCATATCCACCGGAATGCCGCGACCATTGTCTTCCACGCCTATGGAACCGTCGTCATGCATCGTCACGATGACCGTATCGCAGTGCCCCGCCATTGCCTCATCGATCGCGTTGTCCACGATCTCGTAGACGCAGTGGTGCAGTCCCCGCGTATCGGTTGATCCGATATACATTCCGGGACGTTTACGAACTGGCTCCAAGCCTTCGAGAACTTGGATTTGCTCTGCGGAATAGGAATCGTTCTTCGGCATATCGCGAAGATTTTAGAGGGGAATTGCATTGGTGGCAACGGATACATGTTTAAAAGTAGGACAGGTCGGAAAGGTTTGGAGATTGTCGAACTTTCCCGACCTTCCAAACTTTCCCGACCTTCCCGACCTTTTTCTTGCACTCTCCACTGATTCTCCCTACTCTGTCGCAGAAATGGCAATTTATGCATGCAAAAACGGCGAAGAAAGCAACGACGCTCTCCAGCAGCGTTTTAAAAAGCAAATCCAGAAAACGGGCTTGATGAAGCTGCTTCGGGAACGCGGCCGACGGAAGAAAAAACCGACGCGTCGCCTCGTTCGTCTGCGCGCCCTCAAACGGGAGGACTTTCGTGCTAAAAATCGCAAGAAGCAGTTTTACAGTAACATGTAGTGGATAGCTTGTAGCTGATAGCTTCTAGCTTATAGAAGCGAGAGATGCTGAAACCTAGCAAGCTAGAAGCTAAAAGCTAAAAGCTAAAAGCTCCTTCAACGTAGCAAATCCAGCGCCTTAAGCATCGGAGCATCTCGTCCGTCAGCAGTACCAACATCGATATCGGGTTTCACGCCAACGCCGTCGATCTTCCTGCCATCCGGAGACTTCCATTCGGCGATGGTCAGCTTGAGACTGCTCAAGTCCGAAAATTGCAATACCTGCTGCACCGTTCCCTTTCCGAAACTCTTTGTTCCCACAATTGTCGCTCGGCCAAAGTCCTGCAGCGCGGCAGCAACGATCTCCGAGGCCGACGCAGATCCCTCGTTGATCAGCACGACAACACGTATGGAATCCGGCACGATCTGCTCGCCGCTCGTCGTCTCGTTTTCGTCATTCTGGCGTGAATGCACTTCGACATACTTCGTGCCTTTCGGGACAAATAAGCTCATTACCGAATCCGCAGCGCTGAGGAGTCCACCCGGATTGCTGCGCAGATCAAGAATCAAACCTTTGGGATTCTTCGTAAGTGCCTCCGATAACGCAGGCCGCAGATCTTGCTGTGTCACGCGACCGAACTGCGAGATCTCTACGATGAGAACGTCTCCTTGCCAAGAAATCGTCGACTCGGGTACGCGGATTGCATCGCGCTGGACACTGACATCCAATTCGGAACCGTTTCTACGGATCGTCAGTTTGACCCAAGAACCCTTCGGTCCGCGTACTTTCCCGACTGCATCCAAAAAAGACATTCCGGAAAGATCCACGCCATCCGCTTTGAGAATCTGATCTCCCGGCAGCAGTCCGGCGGCTTCCGCAGGAGAACCCTTGATGGGTGAAATGATTGTCAGAACGCCATCGACGAACTCCACCTGCGCACCAATTCCTATGACTTCGCCGTTGATTTGCTGCTGGAACTCCTGTGCCTGCAACGGTCGCATAAACGTGGTGTACTTGTCGCCAAGACTCTTGACCATTCCTTCGGCAGCTGTCCAGGCCGCTTCGTCGGCATTGATCTGATCGATGTGCAGATACTCGCGCTGAATCGTGCCCCAGATCGCTTCGAGAATCTGTGTCTTCGGAAGATTCATCAGACGATCGGTTGAACTGATTTTTATTTTGATCGTCGGAGAATTCCCCTCGATCAAGTTATCGACGACATCCGGCTCCCCCGAAACATGCTGGAGCAACGATCTGGCTTCTTTTCCTATGAGCATGCGACGTACGCCGAACATGTCAGCGCGCAGAGGCAGCATCCAACTGCGTTCCACGGCAACCCGAACAGCGCGTTCATCCGGCGTTCCGACGGATATATCTTTAAACACAGCGGGCTTCGCCGTATCAAATCCCGTCAGATTCACAAGTACTCTGAGTGCGTCTCCTCTGGAAATGCCCTGTGAGAGCAGCAAGTCGTTCCCGAAAGCCTCCAGAGCATTCTTCTGATCGGCAATACGGATGTACGGCTCCAACCCGCGCGCCACTCGAAGATACGGCAGCTCCTTACTTGCATCGACCTTCAACTTCTCCAGACCAAGAACCTGGATCGCTGCACGCACGAACTCCCCGCGGGTGACAACTTGTTCGTCGCTGACACCAGACAACGCCTGACTTGCACTCACCGCGAACGTTGAAGACGGGAAGAGGACAAGAACAAGGAAGACCGCCGAAAAGAAAGTTGCAAAGCGCTGCTGCATAACGACGAGGGAGAAGTCCCGTGTAGTCTAGCTGCGGGAATGCAGTTTGGAAAGTCGGGAAGGACGGGAAGGACGGAAGGTTGGGAAGGTCGAACCTGTATCCAACCTTTCAAACTTTCCAAACCTCCCGTTCAAACCTTCCAAACCTACTTCGCGTACTGCGCGAAGAAATTCTCGGCAGGAACGAATGCATCGGTTTGCACAAGTACGCCACGCTCCTTCATGCATTCCTTTTTATAGAAGAGAATCGAAAGGATCCAAAATCCTCCGACGACGTAAAACAGAGATGGAATAATGAGCAATGCAACGTAGTGCAACGGCGATCCCTCCGCTGCGTGAAACAAATCGCCAAGCGTTCGAGGGTTTCCCGGCAGCAGATCCGGGAGGGTGACCAGAAAGTTGAAGAGTCCATGGAGGAAAACCGCGCTCACGATGCCGAGGATCATGTTTTCCTCTCGGAAGACGGATTTCACCGGCAGGCGCAAAACGGTGTGCAGTATCCGTGGAATAGGGTGATGTTCGCGGGTTTTATGCTCCTCTTCGAGGAGCGATCCTGCGAAGAGAAGCTTTCCGTAGAAGTACGCCAACGTTCCTGTCGAAAGAACATGCACCATATTGGTAAGAATCGCGCGCCCGAGAACATTGCCGATGAACGCACCCCATTGCGGAGTCGATGGGATCATCAGGTACTGCTGAACAAACGCGAGGAAGTAGCTCGGGTTTAGCACGTTCTCCGCGAACGCAAACCCGATGGCGACAATAATCCCGAGCTGCAGGACGTCGTCTATGGAGCTAAAGAACCGTCTTCCGCTGGACCGTAGCACCCAGAACTTGGAGAATTCCTCAATGAGTCCGACAAGAAGGAACGAGATCATCGTGGCAATCAGCGTCGATCGCATACCCGTGACGCCGACGAGATTCCCCGTGACAAAAGCGTTGGAGCTGCGGGTGAAGTTCTCCGGCTTGATCGTGAAGAGAAAGAAATGAAGTTCCACTCCGTGGCGAACCATTGCATCGTAAAAGAGGATCGGCGCCGTGGAGATCATGCCCGAGAAGAACATAAGAACGGCAAGGCTCAGGCGCTGACGGTGCTCTTTGTAAAAGAGTGCGCACCAGATCATCGCCGGAACAAGCGCGATCAAAGTTGCAAGCAATCGCGCGCTGCGCTCACTTGGCGCTTCGTTGCAATAGAGATGCACCCCAACCCAGAAGATGAAGGTACCGATCACCGTCGCTTTGACGTGCGGACTCCATGGTCCGAAGAGGAATCTCCATGCGAGCAGAACGCAGACGATGCCAAGCGCCATAAAAAATGGATTCTGCTGCACCGTGCCGGCAAACAGCATGTGGTTAAACCCAAGCAGAATAAACGTTGCCAGCGTCCCGACGGAGAAAGCAAATACGTAATTCTTTGCATGCGGCCATATCCACTGCGCAATGAGACCGAACAACCCGATACCAGTAAAGAAGATCGCTGCTTTCGTCGGACCTTGCACACCGTTAAAAGGTGCAACGCCGCCCATGGTTTTTAGTGAGAGTAGGAACAGCCCCGCCGTACACACCACCGTGCAGATGATGACATGGAAGGACGGCATGAATGGCGTATGTTTTCGCTTCTCGATGTCTGCGATCGGCTGATGATGCAAGATGGAATGGTTCATGATGCCCATCCAAAGTTTCGCGAGGACAAACGAAAAGACAACAAACGAAGCTGCGAGTACCGCGTTACCCATTGCATCTCCCTGCCCGGCACCGAGCGTATCAGGAGAAGCTGCAGCCGCGGAAACGGGTAGCATGCTGATAACTGCTGCGGAAAGCCGAGTAATCCTGCTATTTACGAAGTTCATATTTGTTTTATAACATATCTATTATAACACTATTTTAGTATTTTAGGAAGCTTCCAATCATGTGCCATTGCGGCAACGGTAGCCTTTTGGGGCTTGCCCTGTTACGCTTTGCCCGCCAACGCACTCCCATGCCAGCAACCTCCCTCGATCAGATCGTCTCGCTCTGCAAACGCAGAGGCTTTATCTTCCCCGGATCAGAAATATACGGAGGTTTGGCAAACACGTGGGATTACGGTCCACTCGGTGTTGAGCTGAAAAACAGGGTAAAGCAGCACTGGTGGAAGACATTCGTGCATTCTCGTCTCGATATGGTCGGGCTCGACAGCTCTATTTTGATGAACAAAAAGGTATGGGAAGCGAGTGGTCACGTCGGTTCGTTTGCCGATCCATTGGTTGACTGCAAAAACTGCAATGAACGGTATCGCGGGGATAAGCTTCTCGAAGAGAAGCTCGGTGTGGAAATTGCCGCAGTTCTCACGCTGGCTCAAGTACAACCAATGCTCACCGCAGAAAAAATTCACTGTCCCAATTGCGGCAAAAATGACTGGTCTGCTGCGAAACATTTTAATCTCATGTTCCAGACCAAGCAGGGCGTGATCGAAGGAGAAGGAGCGGTTATCTACTTACGACCGGAGACCGCACAGGGAATTTTTGTGAATTTTAAGAACGTTCTTCAAACAGGGCGACAGAGACTACCCTTCGGGATCGCACAAATAGGAAAAGCCTTTCGCAACGAGATCACTCCGGGAAACTTCACATTCCGTACGCGCGAATTCGAACAGATGGAAATAGAGTATTTTGTCGAGAAAGAGCAGAAAGGAGACGCCTTTGAAGAATGGAAGAAAACAGTGTGGAACTGGTATACCGAGCTCGGTATCGATGAAACGCACATTCGCATCCGCCAGCACGAGAAAGACGAACTCAGCCACTATAGCACGCAAACCGTCGATATTGAGTACCAGTTCCCGTGGGGATGGGGGGAGCTCTTCGGACTCGCAGACCGCGGCGACTACGACTTGTCGCAACATGAAAAGTTCAGCGGCGAGGAACTGAAGTATACCGATCCGGATGACCCAACCTGCAAATTTCTTCCCCATGTCATAGAGCCGAGTTTCGGTTGTGATCGCACTGTTTTAACACTTCTTCTCGAAGCCTACACCGAAGAAGAACTTGAAAACGGCGACGTGCGCACGGTGATGAAATTCGACAAGCGCATCGCACCGATCGACATTGCGGTCCTGCCGCTCTCCAAAAAAGACCATCTCATCGAAAAAGCAAAAGATGTCCATTCAACGATCCTGAAGGAAACCAACCTCGTTGCCGATTTCGACGTCACCGGAAGCATCGGCAAGCGCTACCGTCGCCAAGACGAAATCGGTACGCCGCTGTGCATTACTGTCGACTTCGGAACGCTCGGGGAGGACAAAGAACAGGGCGAAAAGGACACGGTCACCATCCGCGACCGCGACACCCTCAAACAGGAACGAGTGAAGATCAAAGAGCTTCGCAACAAGATTGCGGAGTACTGGAGTCGGTGATTGATGAGTTATAGAAGAATTGAGCGGAAATCCTTGCATCGTTACGTAAAGAATTGTATACCTTTTGGGATTTGAACTTTTGTTCAGATCACTAGTGATCTTTCAGGCGATTTTCGCCTGATGTTTGGTTCATTGACAACATCGTGGACGAAAATAACCTGAAGTTCCTTCAGAGAATATAGGCATTTCAGCTTCATTCAAGTCACCACAGAAAGGAGAACGAATTGCTGGAAAAGTAGTGTGTACTTTACTCAAAAAGGAGACGTATTTTGAAGAACATTGGAATGTACCTATCGTTCGGAGCAATTTTCTTGCTCTGCATCGCGACGATTTTTATCGCGAAACCTGTCGAAAATCAAACCCTCATTGCAAAGGAGACCCGAACCGTGAAAGCACAATCAACACGCATCCCCACCGTATGCTGGTGGCCATTGGATAACAGTGGCATCCATGCTGGCGGTGCAAACTTCACCCCAGAGCAAATGTGTGCTGCCGTCGCAGAAATTGGCGGCGCACATGACATTCCGCCAAAAACACATTGGGAGTTGATCAAATCACGAGGGCAAATGATCGATTGCACAATGTGCGAGTGGAGTGGCGACCTTGCCGGTGAGGCACCTTTCGGGCCCTCAATCGGAGACGCCGACCCAGTTCGACGTGCGGAGATTGTTGGTCAGATGAAAGCATGGATGGATCTTGCGAAGATGGAAGGGATTCCGAAGATGTTGTGCTTCTTTGGGAACAAGTCGGGCGACGACACCGAAGAACAATGGACGCGCATCGACCAATCGCTGCGTGTACTCAGCAGACATGCTGTGTCAAAGGGGATCAAGCTCTGCTTCGAGCCACTCAACAGCATCGATTTCGGCGATATACCACTCGCCGGAATGAAAGGCCACCCTGGACAGTTCTGCTCGGATCCTATCGAGTTCCTGCGGCATCTGGAAAAGATCGGGAAACCGGAAGTATGCGGGCTTGCCTTCGACTTTTACCACCCAGCAGCACAATTCCGTGATAGGTGGGTAAGCACCACAGATGTGGCGGATGCAAGACTTGCCGTGACCAGCGAACTCCTCGCAATGTATGCGGTGTGCGAAAAATATGTGCTTCATATCCACACTGCTGGCGTCACTCTGGACGATGCCCGCATGCGTGGCGAGTTGCACCTCGATGGTCAACTCATTGACTATCGGGCACTCATGGACCACGTGTGGCGCAGTGGCTACACTGGCAACTGGTTGATCGAGTACGTCTCCACGGAAGGAGCCGATTTATCAATTTCAACACGCCAATCATTAGTTCTAAGCGGATTACACAAAGCAGTTAAACTCTGCGAACCGAAAGGAGCGTAGTATCAATCGTCCACGTCACCCGTCAAAGAACCTCTTACCCCGGCTGCTGCATAAGCAGCCGGGAATTTTAGCGAAGAAAAAATTGTTGAAAGAATGTACAGTCCCGCCTTGTGCACAACTTAAAAACCCGTACAATTGCGTCGCACTTTTAACTGATCGCTGCGGTCCTGACCGCGTGTGCTGTCACCCTGAGCAAAGTCCCGTAGGGACTGCGCCGAGGGGTGGCGCACCGAGGAATCCTCCGCAATAAGGTACGTCAGATGAATCAGACGTACCGAGGCGAGAAGACGTTAAAAAGAAGTTAAGGATGTATCACCGGATAACTCGTTATCCATTCTCCTCTATCCATTCTCCATTCCTCTATGGCCACAGCTTCTGTGTCCGAAAAAGATCTCCTGAACGCCGCGTGCCACCTTGGGCATCCTCGCAATAAGTGGAACCCAAAAATGGCTGCGTACATCTACGGTGTCATCAACAATGTCCACGTCTTTGATTTGGAGCAGACACGCAAACATCTGGAAGATGTCTGTGCGATCCTCGCAAAGCTCCAGAAGGAGGGCAAAGTCGTTCTGTTTGTCTCGACAAAGCAACAGAGCATCCCCTACGTCGAAATGTTCCACGATGCACTCAGTCAGCCTATTGTGACGAAGAAGTGGATTCCGGGACTTCTCACGAACTGGAGCACCATCAAAAAGCGCCTCAAATACTATCTCGATCTCCAGAGCTCCTTTAAGACCGGCGAAATCAATAAGTATACGAAGAAGGAACAGACGCAGCTTCGCAAGCAACTCACCAAACTTGATATCGCTCTCGGGGGTGTTGCCGGCATGCATGGCGTACCGGACGCACTCTTCGTCATCGATGCCGTTCGCGACCGAGTTGCTGTTCTGGAAGCCAAGAAACTCAAGATCCCCGTGTACGGTATCTGCGACACAAATGCAGACCCCGATCTGTTTGCCTCTTGCATTCCTGCAAACGATGACGCGGTGAAATCCATCGAACTCATCATGAACACGGTGCTGGAAGCCATGGGCGGCAGCCAGCCTGCGAAGAAGAAGGGTGTGAAAAGTACAGAAGGTACCGAAGATGCAGACGTTTAATTTTCAATTTTCAATTTTTAATTTTCCATTCTCCACTATGTCCATTGATGCCAAAGCAGTTGCTTCCCTCCGCGCCCGCACGGGTGTCTCGATGATGGAATGTAAAAAGGCGCTTGAAGAAGCACACGGTGATGAAGAGAAAGCGATCGATGTTCTCCGCAAGAAGGGCGTTGCATCCGCAGCGAAGAAAGCCGACCGCGCGCAATCCGAAGGATCGGTGTTTTCCGCAACCAAAGGTGGCAAATCCGCTCTGGTAACATTGCAGTGTGAAACGGATTTCGTCGCTCGCGACGAGAATTTCAGAACGATGGGTCAGGAGCTTGCCAATCTCCTTCTGAGCGAAGGCGTCGATGCGACGCATGCCGCCGCTGCAAAAAAACTTCCGGAGCTCGTACAGAAACTTGGCGAAAACATCACACTCGGATCGCTCCAGTTGACGGAAGCCGCAGTCTCCGGCGTCTACATCCACAGCAATGGAAAGATCGGCGTGGTCATCGGCCTGAGCGGAGGATCGCCTGAACTTGCCAAGGATATCGCCATGCACGCAGCTGCCATGAGTCCAACGTATGTACGACCGGAAGACGTCAGCGAGGAGCTGCTTGTCAAAGAGCGCGAAATCTGGAAAGCACAGCTGAGCAATGAAGGTAAGCCCGAGGCAATCATGGAGAAAATCATGATCGGAAAGGAAAAGAAATTCCGCGAGGAAAACTCTCTGCTGACGCAGGAATTCGTCAAAGAACCAGGGAAACTCATCAAGGATCTGCTCGGAGGGCAAGATGTGACGGAGTACGTGAGGTTTGCGATATAAAAATGAAACCGGGGAAACCGGAGAGACCGGAGAGACCGGAGAGACCGGAGAGACCGGAGATCCCTGGTTTCATTGGTCTCCTTTGTTTCCTCGTAAAAATTCCCTTTGCATTGAATTGGCAAAAGGCGGAGAATACCAAGGTTTATGAAGCGATTTGACTGTTTACTGTTTTGTGATTTTCTGTTATAATAATCAGTATGGCTCCTAACGCCGATATCCTCATTGCTGAAGACGACGCCGTGCTGCGCGATGTTTACATGAAGAAATTTACGATTGCCGGCTATAAAATACGTACGGCACAAAACGGAGAGGAAGCCATTGCGGAAATTAAGAAGAAAGCACCGGATATTCTGATCCTCGACGTGAACATGCCTGTTCTTGATGGATTTGGCGTTCTACAGAACTATCCGCGCGAACAACGCGCATTCCCCGTCATCATGCTCACGAACTTCGGCGACGAGAAAAATCGCCAGAAGGGCGAGGAACTCGGGGCAGATGATTACTTTATCAAGAGCGAAATGACCATCCGTAAATTGCTCGAGATGGTCGATACTCTCTTGAAGGCAAAACAGTACTGGGGGCAGAAACACTAAACCCCTGCAACACCAAAACGAGCAACGTGTAATCTTCATCAATGGTACGATATCTCCGTGGCGCTCCTCAACATCCTCATCGGCATTCTTGGAGCGGCGCTTGCTACGCTGGCTGCGCTTTGGATCCTGCGTCGCATCGAAGATATTAAACGCGAGGAGGAAATGGTATTTCTGCAAATATTGGTTCCGAAGAAAGAAAGCAAGGAAGATAAAGAAACGTCTTCGGAGCAGTTTTCGACAGGACAGGATTTCAAGGAAGTGCTGGGTGTCATGGATCACTTCTTCCAGTCGCTCTACGGAATCTACAACACGCGGCTCTCGCGCTTTTTTCTGGGTCAGGATTACCTGTCGCTGGAGTATGCCGCCCTCGGAGGCGAGATTCTCTTCTTCGTCGTCTGTCCTCGTCGGCTCGTGGCCATCGTAGAAAAGCAGGTGACGTCGTTCTATCCGGACGTGATCATCAGCGAAGTCGATGACTACAACATTTTCACGAGTGATTCGCACGTAGCCGCAGAATCATTGCTCCCGGCAAAAGATTTTTCCTTCTCATTTAAAACCTATCAGGAACTTAAGAGCGATCCGCTGAATGCCATCACCAACGCTTTTTCCAAGCTGCAACTCAACGAAGGCGCCGCAGTGCAGTTCGTCATTCGCCCTGCGTCGTCCGGGTGGCAGAAGAAACTGCAAAAAGCCGCTGTTCGTATGATCAACCCAAAGAAACAAAGCGCCGAGTGGTATAACCCCGTCTCGTGGCTCAGTGCGTTTTTCTCTCTTCTTACGTCCTCGGAGGCATCCGAAGTCATCGATCTGAAAGACACGCAGGGCACGGGGAACCGTGTGACGCAAGTGCAGGAAGAGCGCAGTAAAATGCTGGATGAAAAAGCATGTAATCCCGGCTATGAATGCGTTGTTCGCGCAGTCGGATCCGGTCAGTCGCCGGCAAAAGCCAACAGCGTTCTGCAGGGCATTATCACTGCATTTGCACAGTTCGATGCCGTCCGCGGCAACAGTTTCAAGCGCCCGCATATCATCAGGAAATCCGATGTGATTGAACGGTTCATCCGCAGAAATCCGCGTCGTCCTCTTCGTCAGATACTCATGTACAAGCCGATGCTCGTCGGCACCACAGAACTTTCGACCTTTTTCCACCTTCCCAATATCAAATACAACAAGGTGGATATGATCAAGTGGCAGAAGTATAAAATCGCGCCCGCCCCGAAAGACGTTCCACAGGAAGGCCTCTATCTTGGGACGAACACCATTCGAGGTGAGAAGCGAAAAATATTTATGTCGAATGAAGATCGGTTCCGCCACTTCTACATCATCGGACAGACAGGTAC
>CAYGDT010000026.1:0-16642 GCA_964348745.1 uncultured Candidatus Peribacteria bacterium | reverse complement strand
ACGGCATGAAGCTGACGATCACCGACGAAGGAAAATTCATCTACAAGCAGATCGCACCAGTGAAACGAAAGACTATCGTCGGAGTCCTGATTCAGGAAGACGGTCAGTACAAAGTGCTGGCGGAGGGAACTGCGTTTCGCGTACTGCTTGCTTCCGTCACGTTCTATCGCGCAGAAGTCGGCGACCAAGTCGCCATTCTCCTACCGGAGGATATGGAAGCAACGTGGGGAGCCATAGATGCCGTCATCCCAAAACATGTATCCGAAGCTGCCGCCAAGAAAACCATACGAAGTTCCAAGACGAGCGACGACGGAGAAATGAGTCCATCGTTGGAATAAAGATGTGGTATCCTCCTTCCCGATGAAAATTCCACCGAGGATCATTGCTCCTGTTCTTCTTGCCGCTGCCTGCGCCGGTGCGTTGCTTGCATTCCTTTGGTGGGAACTCACGCAATCGACACTGCTTCTGCCGAGACAACAGAAGCTCATCGACCTGAACTTTCTTGGAACACCGATCACCTCCGAGTCGGATAGTCCGGTGGATTCCGGAGATCTGTCATTGCTCCACCTGCGAGAAGGCGATATTTTTGCCATGCGTGGAGAGTGTAAACATGCTCAAGACGAGTATCAGCAGTCAGTCGAGGTCGGCGGCGGTCTCCCCGCCCTGCGCAAACTCGCTCAGGCGCAACTGCAGCGCCGCGATAGCAATGGCGTTGAGTCCACTGTAAAGAAACTACGGGAGAACGGAGCGCGTCCGGAAGATATTCTTCTGCTCGATGTCGTCATAAAACTCCGCAACGGAGAACTCGTGGAAGCACGGAAACTCTTGGAAAGTGCCGATGATTCGCCGCAGAAACACTATGGACTGGCACTCCTCTCGGTCGTACAGGGTAATCACGAAGAAGCTCAGCAGGAACTTAAAACCACCGAAGGCGGATGGGAACCTGTCCTCAGGAGCTACGCGCATACACTACAATCGGCATACGATGAATTCGCACTCTTCCCGAACGGATCGGACATTCATCTGATCACTCTGCTCTCCCGCGCGCTCGCGCAGGTGCAGGAGTGCGAACTTGCGTTGCCGTTGCTGATCCAAGTAACAAGTACTAAAGACGATTATCGGGACGCATGGGTGGTGCAGGGATACTGCGAACTCGTATCGGAACGATCGGAGGAAGCACTCGCATCGCTCGAGCATGCGTACTCGCTGGATCCTCAAAAACCGGAGATCCAATACTTCCTCGCTCGCGCATACGCAGCAATGAATCAACAACAAAATGCCATCACTTTTTTTGAGTACGCCCTCAGTAACGGGTTCCAACCGCAGGGGGAAGTCAGGAGATTGATCGCACGCTATGCGCTGGAGATCGGCAATGCGGGGCTTGCTCTGGAGCAGTATGACGCGCTGACAAAGGAGCAAGATGCGACACTGGAAATGTACCAAGGATACATTTCCGCTGCTCTGTTACTTGGCCGCCCGGATGACGCCTTTGCAAAAGCACAGGCGGCTACGACGCAGTGGCCCGAAGATGCGCGCTCCTACGAGTTGCTGGGTTCGGTCGCTTTAGAGCTCGATAAAAGAGAAGAAGCGAAGATCGCATTCCAAAAAGCCCTGAGTATCAACCCGAACCTCAGTACGGCGAAGGAGAAACTGGAGGGATTATGATGCGTGGTTGGGGATCGGGAATCGGGAATCAGTGATCAGTTAACCGATTTCTAATTTCCGATTCCCGATTCCCGATTTCTGATCCCTGCTTTCCGATCCCCGATTACTGCGTCACATATAAAAACTTTATCGCGAAGACGGGCTTTGCCCTTCTAGAACAAATTGCATCAATATAATTAATTTCGTGCCGAAGACCGGCTTCGCCGGTCTGGAGGCACTCCATTGAAGGGAAGGAGAGCCCGTGCCTGCACGCCGAAGTGCTATTCAATGACACTGGTCGTTTCGGCACGCAGGCGTGAGAGGAAACCGTCGGTTTCCTTTCGCGATTACAAAAAAGACCAGAAGTATCCTCTGGTCTTTTTTGTGTAGTGTATCTCTCACTTGCTATCTGTAACTATTCCAAGAGAAGGGAGTTACGAGCGTCTAAGAGACACATGAGACGAGGAGGTCTCACTCTTCTGCCTTGCTACGGTATCTCGTTTATACTCGCTACCGGACGAGTCCCCCGACCAGGGCCCAAACCCCGCAAGCGGGGGGGTCCATGGGGAATAGTTTGGCGCATCGTGTAGAGCAACCTCTCATCTACAAGACGGCATCGCAGAGCAGAGAGGGCGCTTGCCACGTACGTGCGTAGCAAACGTCCTCTCTGTATATATCCTTGTTTTCATGTGTGTATTTGTGTTTGTTTTGAATGAGCAAATCAGATTATTGTACACTTTCTTCGTCTTTCGTGCAACCTTTAATTATGGACAGAATGCAGAAACATTGCATGAATACAAAATTTACTCATAGACCGTTGCCATTTGGCTCTATGATGGCGGTATGCAGCGCGTTCTACGCACCTCCATTCTTATCGTCAGCAGCATGATCGTGAGTGCGGCATTACTTGCCGGCCTCATCGGTGTAAGCGGATACTTTAAGCTCTACGACAGCGCCCATAGGCAAGAGCGTGCACTTGGCTTGCAAGCAGGTATTCCTTGGGAATGGGTGAAGGTACAGGATCTTCCGGAGGGCGCGACTTTACCGGAACGCATACTGCGAGCAGCGATGATCGGACGCAGCTCTGTGGTTGCTTGGCAGGAAACACATGACAGTGTTACCGTCGTCTCCAAAGAAGGAAAACGCACCGCACAGGCCGCTCCTCAAAACGTTCCGGATATCGATAACGTGGTGTTTACACTTGTGTTCGTAAATGCCGAAGCTTTGTGGAACGCTCTGCTTGATGCACTGTCCAAAGATGACGCACTGGTGCTGGAGGGAATCGTAGAGGGCGTCTTTCAGCGCACGTTTCCGGAGCAAACGCTGCGACAAACACTCCTTCCCCTGCTCAAGCATTCTGGCAGTCTGCAGATCACCGCATCGGGAGGCACCTTTGGGTTACTTGCGCACGGCACCATCGGAGACACAAGAGAATTTTCCTCCTCACTGGATGCATTGTTTAAGTCCTACGCCGATTCCCTCTCCTCTACGCGCATCACTAAGCGCACACTCGATGAACGTTTTAGCTTCACCGATATTCGTTACGACGATTCCATGATCGAAGACAGCGTGCGTACGCAAGACGGCTGGACGATCCATAGTCTCCATCGGTCGCAAGAAACCACGGGACTGTTTAGCGCAGTAAAAGGAAACCGATTCGCGCTGGCAACGCTCGATCCCCTTCTGCGCGATGCGCTCAACGGGCAACACCCTCTGCAGCTGCCAAAATCCGTAGTGAGTGATCCTCTCGCCACAGGCTTGACACTCGATCTTTCCGTCGCGCTTCCTCTACTGCAGACACATATTGCCGTTCCGACATGGGGCACGGGTACGCTACTGCTTTCCATACAGACCTCCGGAGAACGGTCTACGGTGTTGATCGGCGCGCAGGGCGGAAAATTGCAGGAAGTACTGGATTCCTTGCGGTAAAACACGAATAATAGTCCTCAGTAACCTTAATCCGTTATCCTCTATCCGTTATCCTCTATCCGTTATCCATTCACACCTATGTCTCTTCTAAAGTCCGCAAAATTCTTCGTAATCATATCGTTAGCACTCATGGTCATAAGCGCAGTGCTGCTGATTGTCCCCGGACCGAAACTCAGCATCGATTTCACCGGAGGCACGCTCATGGAGATCACCCTGCCGAAAGACGCAACGAAAGAATCCGTGAGTGCCGCAATGCAATCGTTTGCCAAAGATGCTCCACTGGGAAATGTAGCGCTTGCCACGACGAAAGACTCGACCGTTCTGATGCGCTTTCGCGACATCAGTAACGAAGAACATCTAGCGTTGCTCGCGCATCTCAAAAAAGAAATCGGTACGTTCAAGGAGTTGGACTACACGACCATCGGGCCGACGGTCGGCGAGAGTTTGAAGCGCAAATCCGTCTTGGCGCTGGGTCTCGCATCGATCATGATCGTTGTGTACATCGCATTTGCATTCCGAAAAATACCGAAGAGGCTCTCTCCGTGGCGTTTCGGCATCATCGCGGTCGGAACACTGCTGCATGATGTCCTGATCACCGCAGGTGTGTTTGTGATCATTAGCCGCTTCACGACATTCGAATTCGATACATTATTTATTACTGCCCTCCTCACGATACTCGGATACTCTGTCAATGACACGATTGTTGTCTTCGACCGTATCCGAGATAATGTAAACGAACAGCTTCGCAAGGAGGAATTTGCAGCAGTGGCAGATCGCAGCTTAAACCAAAGTATTACTCGCTCAGTCTACACATCATTCTCGACGATTATCATGCTGCTTGCACTCTACTTCCTTGGTCCTGAGAGTATTCGCTGGTTCGTACTGACGCTCATCCTCGGCATTTTTCTGGGGACATATTCATCGATCTTCTTAGCCACACCGTTGCTGGTGTATTGGAAGAAGCGGACGTAAATTTCAGCGTCCAAGTTCTCCGAAAAACTTTTGAGTCAATTGCGCTGCTACCATGTAGTCCTCTAAAAAAGCAGGATCATTTGATCGACAGTGTTGTAGGGCATCCACAATGGCTGCATCACTCATTTTTTCGTCATGATTCGCTTCAACTTGAATACTGGGGAAAAGATGTTGAGAGGTATTCTCAAAAACTGAACCGCCCGTCTCTTCGTCATCCTCATCCTCATCTTCATCTGCATCTTCAATACCGGAGAAAAAACGTTGCCTAGAAACGTCAGGAGCTAAAACTGCATCCTCATGAGCAGCAACACGCTGCATATAAGCTTGAACGCATGAGCAACAACGTTGCATTGCGTATGCAAAAGCATGAGCGTCGTCTTCGTGCCTTACAATACGTAGTCCTACAAGACCCATTTTAAGAAGATATAGTTCATTCCATCGCACTTTTTGATCTGGGGAACGTCTCGCGAAATTAATTTCGTCTAATTCCATAAATTCCGCAAACGTAACGGCATTCCAATCCTGCATCTGTGACAGAAAAGTATTCTGTTTCCATGATTTCTGCTTGTCCCAACCCACTTTAAGACGATCAGGGAGTGTGCGTTGATTGTGATCAATAATAGTTGCTTTTGGACTGAGGAGAAAAGCGCAAAGAGTAGCGAACAACTGTTCCCCCTGTGTCGGAGCTTCGGGTAACTCTTTCGTAGAAGATACTTGTCCTGACGACACGGGGGCTACGGAAACCTGAGCGCTGCCATCGTACAAACTTGCAGGATATGCGTTCACCCATTTCATCAATAGATTACGATCTATATTCTCGCGCTGAAGAATGGCATCCTGATAGGCTCTCTGCTGCGCGCGTTTCGCATCTTTATCGTCATTCGTATCTGTAGAAGTGAAAGTGGCGGCGCACTCACGGATTTCGCGGAGAATGCGTAAACGTGTCTCGCGATCAAAACCATCTTTGGCGGTTTTTTCATAAGCTTTTGCTTGTTTTTCATCAGGACCAGATACGCTTGCAATATTGGTTGCCGCTTTTACTCTTTCATCACTCCCCGTCATATCCGATTGTATTGCAGTTGGTAATCTAAATGTTCCGGTCTCTAGTCTATCACTACGCCAACCAACTGTTGGCACGTATGGCTCATGCATTCGAGGAGGTATTGTTGGCTTGGAATCTCTATGTTCCATTCGCTTTGGTGATGATAATGGTTCATTCGATGGTGCCGGATCATTAGTGTCACTGTGACTCCTTTTCCTCTCCTCTGTGACATTCCGCAATGCCTCCTCTACAGAAATCGGTTGCGAAAAATCCTCGATCTCACATGCCCTCATCCAGTTCTTCTGAAAACTGTCAGCAAGATGATGTCGATTTACAAAATCAGCAATGTGTAATCCTTTGATTAATTTGTATAATTGAGCGATCCGTAAGCCAATCAACATCGTATCTTTACTGGGAGTACGTCGTTTACCGGACACATAAGTAGGAAAAGGAAACGCAGCTTCCAATTGAGTGAGCTCCTGCCTGAGAACGGTATCTACTTCTGTAACATCTTGATCGACTGGTTCTAGTTCATCGATCTGCTCTTCTCTAGTATCCTCCTTACCGGACGCTGCTGTTTCAGAAATGGAGACTGGTTTGTCGGCAGAAGCGAGAATACCGCTTACATCAATAGATATTTCTTCATTTCCCAGACCGAGCTGCATGCGCAGTTGCGCTTCAATGTCATACGTAACTCCATACTGCAATAAAAAACGCCGTTTGCTTCCGCCCGGCAACTTCGCACATAACTCTCCTCCTCGCAGAATCGCATGCTGAGCAATCGGCGATTGAAGATATGTTTCCGAATTTTCAGATTTCATCAGTGCTATCAATGCGATCAACGAATCCAGTTCACGTTGCATTGCAGCAAAATCAATCATGCCATCGGCGACTTCTGACGGTTTTGCTGTTTCTCTGTCCAGTTGAGGAGTGACCCGATCTACTTTTGAAACATCTTGCCCGACTGCTTCCTCTTCCACTTTTGCCGCAGTTGCATACAGCTTCGCAACCCCTGGAACGAGATCGGAAACATCAATCGGGATTGAGAAATCCAAGATCCCCAGCGTACACATCCAGTTAGACTTAGAAGAGCTAAGATGGTACTTTTCCACAAAACTGGATTGTTGAAGTCCTAGCGATGCATACAATTGAAATATGCGTAAACCAATCCTCTTCATAGCATCGCTCAGCTCTTTGCGCTTTTGACCGGGTACATATTCTGGAATAAAAAACACAGCCTCCAGAAGCTTAAGCTCCTCCTTCCAAAGAATCACTTCACTATCCGATAGTTCTGCTGGAGGGACCGCAGAGGTAATATCAATCGGTTGCGAGAAATCTTTGATGTTGCATGCTTTCATCCAATTAGCCTTCGTATTCGAAGACAGATGATGTTTATCTAAAAAATCATTCATCGGAAGCCCTAATAATGCAAGCAATTGAAATATCCGTAAACCAATCATTTTCATATATATACTCAGTTCACGGCGTACACCGACAAATTTCGGCATTGTAAACCGTTCCTCCAGAGAAGAAAGCTCCTCCAAGAGGCGTGCTTTGTAATCCAAGGATAGTTCTGGAGCAGTCAGATTGGTGCTCTGGTCTGTCGCAGCATCTTCTAAAGCATTATCTTGCGTGCTTGCTCCCTCTCCCACTTCTGCCGCAGTTGCATACAGCTCCGCAACGCCAGCAACGAGATGGGAAACATCGATCGATTTTAAGAAATCCGTGATTTTGCATCTATTCATCCATCGCTTTTTGGTAGTGGGATACAAGCCATGCGATAGTAAAAATTGTCGCATCGAATGACCGGGAAGTAGCTCAACGATCTGAAGAATCCGCAGTCCAATCAGCACCATATCCGGATGAAGTTCTGGGCGATGAGTATAACCAGGAAGTTTTTCTGGAATAGAAAACGCTGCCTCCAGCAATGCAAGTTCCTGCGTGAGCAGTACGTGATCCGTTTCTGCTACTAAATCAGGCAGAGCAGAAACAAGTGTGCCTTCCGCGCCACCTGCTTCAATAACAGAGTGAGCGACTGTTTCCTCTTCCTCTTCTGTCGAAGCTGCATCCTCCAGAAGCTTAAGCTCTCTTTCGTGCAGCGATTTTCCCATTTGTTCCTCTGGAGCAACACTCACGTGAGTAACCGCATCATTGTTTGCTGTACCGACACTTTCTACCAAATCGGACACCGGGGCGCTATCGATCTGCTTTTGCGACGCACTACTACGTTGCTGAGCCTGCAAATTTACTAGCACCCGCAGTAGTAATTCTTCTATTGATATCTGCCGTTTCATTAATTCTTGTTCTACAGCAGCGGACTGATCCAAACGTTGCAAAATGCTTGCTACCAATACGCTGTCTAGATGAGAATCTATCGGCTTTTGCCCTTCTTCTGGACCACTCGGGGCCGTCCATCCGATCGTACCATACCAACGTCCAACATTTTCCCAATTGAATCGATACGTACGGCAAAAGAATTTCAAAGCACCCGGAATACGAGCCCACACCGCACAGAGCTTACCAAGTGCCATTTCCATTGAGTTTGGATAGATCTCCCACTTATTTGGGCCTGGTTTGCTGTGTTCAAGAAGAAGTGCCATATCCACATCTGTTGCCTCACCCAATAACACACTCACCGCGCGCTCTCTACCCAGACTTTTCACGCGCGCAAGCAACGCCATATCCGGCTCCGGCGGGTTTGGCGGGCCTTCGCAGTGTGTCAAACTCGGAGCAGTGTCCTCAGGAATCGGTGTCTCAGGCGCACTCTGTGAAGCAGCAACTGCTGCTAGTTTTGGATCCCCCTCTGTATTTTGCTGTCGATCATCCGTCCATCCAATAGTAGTATACCAATGTGCGACATTCTCCCAGTTGCATCGATATGTTTGGCCAAAATATTGCAATGCACCAGGAATTCTTGACCATACCGCGCAGAGTTTCCCAAGCGCCTTTTCCATGGGGATTGGAAAGTCCGGCCATTTAATTTCGCCCTTCCTGCTGCGCAACCCAAGAAGTTTCATATCAACATCTTTTGCCTTACTCAATAACACTTTCACCGCTTCTTCTCCCTGAAGACCTCGCACCTTCGCAAGCAGCGCCGCATCGGGCTCCGGTGGATTTGGCGGACCATTGGAGTCTCCCAATTTCAAAACAGTATTCTCAGGAGGGGGCTGTGTCTTCGGCACACGCTTCGAAACAGCAGCCGCTGCGGGTTGTTGATGCCTCTGTACATGTTTCCGTTCACGATTTCTATTCGGAGAAGTGAGAGGGGCAGCTACGGAATTGGAAGCAGGAAATTGAGTTTTCGCGACAGGAACTGCGTTTATTGTAGCAACGACGTTAGTGGTTCTTTCGACATGAGGAGGCTGCACAATCACTGGAGCAGTTTTTCGAGGAGTATCATCAATAGGCTGTGCAGCCATCGGGGGAAGAGTTAATATTGAAGCTTTAGGTTGAGAATCTATGGCAGGCTGCGTGACCTTCGGGGTAGAAGCTATCGGAGCTTCAGCAGGAGGATCCACGGCAGGCTGCGGAGTCTTCGGGGTAGAAGCAATTGAAGGTTCAGAAGGAAGATTCGACGTATGACCACGTGACTGCGAAGCCTCCTCCGAAGGGTCCAACTGATATCCCAGCGGTAATGCGACTGCTCCTTCACTGAGCACATGATCAATTGCATATTTCAAGTGAACGAGCATCTGCATGACTGTTGGCTTCCCTTGAAAAACTTCCCAAGTCTTCCCTCTCCTATGATCGGCAATAGCTCTCACTATTACATCCAAATCGTCCGGTTGTAATTTTATTTCCGACTCTTGAAAAAGTTTCCGAATTCTTCGTACAACATCTTGAAATGTTATTTTTACTGTCTGCTGCCCTTTCCTCTCTTGTGCCAGTCTTTGAAATGCCTCATCCAACTCTGTTTGTCGCTGAGCTAGACTCTGATGCTGCCAAAGATTTGGTCCTCGATTTTTGCGAGACATATAGTAAGCGATTCAAGCAGCCTAGAGGAAAAAAGCAAGTGAAATTGCTCTGCAAAGAGCAACTCCGAAGTGATGCCCACTATCATCTACCTCAGTGATCATCCGTTTTTTTACAGGTATTTGCTGTTTGCCATTTGGTATTTGCGATACGCTCTGACGCAATGTCTTTCGAACCCAAGATTAAACGTGGCAAAGCAGGGCGTGTCGAGTGCACAGTCACCTTCTCCGAGGCCGAAACGGCGCCTGCGGAGGAAAAGGCACTGCATGAACTCTCGCGGGAGATCGAAATCCAAGGTTTCCGTAAAGGATCGGCGCCCGTGCAGATGATTCGGGAGAAAGTCGATCCTCAAAAACTCTTTGAACAGACCGTTCATAATATCCTGCCAACAACGTTTGAGCGTCTTATTAAGGAGCACGATATCAAACCGGTGATGCATCCCCGTGTCGAAGCCGTCAGCCGAGAACCGCTGACGCTCACGATCATCTTCATCGAAAAACCCGAGGTGAAACTCAAGGGTATCGACAAGATCAAGCTCGAAAAGAAGAAGCCGTCCGTCGAGGACAAAGATGTGGAAGAGATGATCACGTACGTACTCGATAAACATAAGACGTTAAAAGAGGTCGATCGTGAAGCGAAGTCCGGAGACCAGATCACGATGGATTTCTGGGGAGAGACTGCCGGCAAGGAGATCGATGGCATTCGCACGACGGGTCACCAAGTGGAGATCGGCTCAAAAACACTCATTCCCGGCTTCGAAGAGGCACTGAAAGGTACGAAGCGAAACGACCAAAAATCCTTCACGCTGACCTTTCCGGAGAAATACCATGCCGAGCAGTTGCAAGGAAAGGAGGTCACGTTTCATGTTACGGTGACGAAGGTGGAGGACGTGAGTCGTCCGACACTCACAGATGAGTTTGCCAAGACCGTCCTGCAGAGTTCTTCCGCTGAGGAATTTCGCAAGCAGATCCGCGAATCGATGATGCAACAGGAACAAGGTCTGGAAGACCAGCGCCGCGAGCGGCAGCTGATGGAGGAAATTCGCAAGTGTACGCAGGTTGAACTTGCCGAGGAACTGATCGACGAAGAGGCAAAGCAGCTTTTTTTCGAACTCGAGCAGCAGCTCAAGCGACAGAGCATGACGATTGATCAGTGGCTTAAGGCCACCGGCAAGAAGCCCGAAGAGGTACTGAAGGAAATGAAGGAACAGGGAGAAAAGCGACTCACGCTACGGCTGGGCATGCAAACCCTCGTAGAACAGAAGAATATCGATATCACCGACGAAGAAATGGAACAGGTTATCGAAGGGTTCCTCGCGCAGGCGACCCCCGAGCAGCGCAAAGAAGTGGAACCCGCCTACCAGAAAGGCGCTCAGGCCTATGAACAACTTAAGTGGCAGCAGAAGGTGGAGAAGGCGTTACGAGAGATGTTGTCCTAACAACTCATTACTTCCACCACACCCCAATCCGTCTCCCGGGATTCGTATTCCGAAAGAAACGACACGGAGAACGGTGGATCATCACTTCACCGTTGCGATTAATATTGCCGACGATCTCTCCATGCGGTAACAATTCGGGTTTGCAGCATTTGGCGTACTTCAGGGGCATCGACAGGTTACCCTCCACGGCGATCAATGTATTTCCGCGCTGCAGTACCGTGCCTATTTTGCCGTGCTTGAGTTCGGGAGCGCTCGCCGGATGCACAAGATTCAAACGCGGCAGCAACGATGAGGCACGCTCGGAACCCTGCCCGATCTTCATCAGCATGTCTTCGCGTTGCTCCTTGTTCAGCTGTCGCCCTTCGCATATGCGCAGGATCGAAAGATCCGTGGTGAGTGGCGGTGCACTCTGCTTACGCAACTCTTCGTTGACCAGATCTCTTCCGAGCGAGACAAGATGCGGACGATCCTGCGCGTAGAGATAGCGACGAAGTTTGCTGCGACTGCTGGCCATTTTGAGCATGTGCATCCAACCGGTAGCCGGTTGCGGCGTTGCATGTTTGACAATTTCGACAACATCGCCGTTCTCTAAACTGTAATCCAGCGGAACAATAGAACCGTTCACTCGCGCACTGCGGAAGGAGAGACCGAGATCCGTGTGAACATAGAACGCAAAGTCCAGCGGCGTTGCTCCTTCCGGTAATTCGACGATATCGCCGTGCGGGGTAAGAACGAATATATGATCGGCAAGCGTGGAGTCCCCCGCGTCATTATCGACCGGCTGCTGGCTTGCGAGCATGGAATGCAGCTGCACTTTTTCCATGGCACGTTGGGTGGCTCCGGCTTCTTTGTAGCTCCAGTGTGCCGCAACACCGTACTTGGCTTCGCGGTGCATCCGCTCGGTGCGAATCTGCACTTCCATGTAACACGACTCCGGAAGACCGGCAAACCCCGCGAGCGTGGTGTGCAAGCTCTGGTACCCGTTTGGTTTCGGGAAGGCGATATAGTCTTTAAAACGATTGGTGATAGGACGGCCGAAGCGGTGAAGAAGCCCGAGAACGCGATAGCAATCGTCTTCGGAATCAACGATCACTCGGAGAGCGAACAAGTCATGTATGGCCTCGACATGCGTGAGGGATTTATGCATCATTTTCTGAAAGATGCTGAATGCATGCTTCTCTCGCGCGTCTACCTGCGCGGTTATCCCCTGCTCCTGCAAGAATGTTTTCAGTCCTGCTTCCGCGCGCTCCAGATACCGCGGATACTCTAGGTGCACGCGTGTGAGTTGTTCTGCGATACGTTGAGAATCACTGGGATACACCACCGGAAATGCGCGGCCTTCGAGCACATGCTTGAGCGAATACATTCCGAGTCTTGCGGAGACCGGCGCAAACAACTGAAGAACATCCTGGCAAAGTTCGCGCGCACGCGGAGGATCCAGACGATCTGCAAACTGCAGACAGTGGGCGCGATCGCACAGTGCGACGAACAGTACGCGAATATCGTCTGATACCGAGAGGAGCATGATCCGCAGATCCTCAATCGAGTGACGTCTCCCCCGCAAGGTGATGTGCCCTAGTAAATGGATACCGGAAACGAGCGTGCGAACCTTAGCGCCAAACTGTTCTTCGATTTCAGAAAGCGTCAAAATCTTGAGTTCCAGCACGTGGTGCAGCAAACACGCTATAACCGTGTCTTCATCGGGTTCATATGGGCGAAGCTCCTCGAGAATCCCGAGCACGTGTTGCAATACGGTTTCGCCGGTCCAGTGCAGCATGTCGCCGTAGGATTCACGCACGAATGCATACGCCTCGGCGATGCGCCGGGTATCGTACGTTGCTCCTCCCGACTGGGAGAGGCGACTAAGCACAGGAGCCGATTCTGCGCTGAAAGTGTCTGCCATGTGGAGAAGGAGTATACACTGTTAAGTAAACACAACATATCGTGTTTGAAAAACCAGACTATTATCTTGCCAAAAGAGAATTTTGCTTTAAGATTTGCCTTCGACCGAAGACCGAGGGCGCAAGGCTGATGGCCCCAAATAAGACCCTCCGAGGTATACAGCATCGTTCAGTCGGCCCCGGCTTGCTGAGTCGTGTCGTGTACCTCGCTGGTCTCCCGGTCGGAGACCGGCGATTTTTGTAAGCAGCCGTTCTCCATTATCCATTTATTCACTATCCACTTTCCCTGCCTGCCGGCAGGCAGGCATTATCCACTTTCGTTCATGGCACTTACCAAGGATCAGAAAACGGCACAGCTGCAGGAACTTACGCAGCAACTCAAAAAAGCGCAATCTGTGATGTTTGCGCAGTACATCGGCCTGACGGTCGGCTCTGTGTCACAGCTCCGTAAGAAGCTGCGCGAAGGAAAAGCAGAGATGAAAGTCGCCAAGAAAACCCTGATGGAAATCGCTTTCAAGGAAGCGGGGTATCCCGAACTCGATAGCACAAAGCTCGAAGGTCCGATTGCCTGTATCTTCAGCTTCGATGATCCCCTCTCGGGCGGGCGTATCGCCTTTACGTTTGGCAAAACTCAGTCTCAAGTCGCACTGGTCGGCGGCGTGTTCGAAGGAAAACTGCTCTCGAAAGAAGAAGCGGTTGAACTCGCCATGATTCCAAGCCGCTTGGAATTGCTTTCAAAATTTATCGGCATATGCGCTTCGCCACTCGGAAGCTTCGCCTATGGCCTCAAGCAGATCGCGGACAAGAAAGAGGCGCCGACTGAAGAAAAGAAGAACGTTCCTGATGAAACGAAAACTCAAACTGCAATAGAAGCAACCGAAGCAATACAGGAAGAAAAGACACCACCATCTTCTGCATCCTCTGACTCTTCTGCATCTTCTGCATCTCCTGTGGAGGAAGAGAAGAACGATCAACCCTCATCTTAATTTTTTATCCCATTCCCCCTTTCCATCATGGCTGATGACGCAACAACAGACGCAAAGAAGACCCGATCGCTCAGTAAAGAAGAGCAGGCGGTCATCGATGCTGTTGAGAAACTCAATGTTGTACAGCTCAACAATGTCGTGAAGTTCATGGAAGAAGAGTACGGCATCTCTGCAGCGGCACCGGTCGCGGTGGCAGCGGGAGGCTCTGCAGGCGGTGACGCCGCAGACGAAAAGAGCAGCTACAACATTGAACTCACGGAAGCCGGCGGTCAGAAGATCGCAGTGATCAAAGCAGTCCGTGAGATCACGGGCCTCGGCCTTGGCGAAGCGAAGGCAGCAGTCGACGCAGCGCCGAAGGTGATCAAAGAAGGCGTTCCGAAGGACGAAGCCGAGGAAATGAAGAAAAAGCTCGAAGCGGCTGGCGCCAAAGTGACGCTCAAGTAAATTTAGTACTGTAAAAAAATGTCATGGTTCGACTACGCTCACCATGACATTTTTGATTATTGACCAATGGTCATTGCTCATTGGTCATTGCTCATTACAATACCACCATGAATCATCTGGACCAGCTCACAACTCTCAGAAATACCTACTACGTCCTCCGTCATGGAGAGAGTGAAAGTAACGTACTGGATATTGCCGTCGGAGACCCGAAAAACGGATGCACTGCGTTCCCGTTGACGAAACATGGGCGCATGCAGGTTCGCATTGCAGCGGAAAAGTCGCATCTGCCGGACAACACGATTATTTTGCATTCCCCTTTTCTGCGCACAACGCAAACAGCGCAGATCGCAGCGGAAACGTTGGGGACAACTGATCTGAAGCTCTGCAATGATCTGCGTGAGCGTTTCCTTGGAGACTTCGAACTGAAGAATCATGCATGGCAACACTACGAAGCGATGTGGGAGGCAGATCTACAGAATCCCGATCATCATGAGCAGGGTGTCGAAAGTGTGCATGAAATTCTCGATCGCATGACGCGCTGCGTCGCCGAGTGCGAACAGCGCTACGATGGCTGCGCCGTGCTCCTTGTTTCCCATGGCGATCCGATCAGCATTCTGCAGGCGGCGATGGAGGGGGTGCTGCCGAGCAGACATCACCTTGATATTGTCTTTCCCGAGCGAGGCGAGCTACGTGCGCTCAAAAGGCTCTATAAAACAGGAGGAAACCGTGGTACAATATTAGAGTAATGCAAAAGATTTTACAGTCCCCTTGGCTCGCGGTTTCGCTCGCAATCGTAGCGATGACCGTTCTCTACGTTGCGTATCTGCAGAGAACCGGCGGCATCGCTGCGGCCGGCGGTTTCTGCCCCTACAACGATACATGTACAAGTGGCGAGTGCGCTAAGGACTCGGCCTGCCGCACAGCAAACTGCAAGCATTGCCCCGCGTGCAATACTAAAGCGCAATCGTAAGCGTATGGATGCCCTCTTTCTCAGCAAGCGTTTCCGGAATGCCGCAGCCGGTTCCGCGATTGTCCTCGGCCTCTTTTTCGCGTGGGAACTCGGATATTTCGGGAACCTACTCCCCCGCCTGCCTCGCACGGATCCGACGACAGCGGAGATTACCTACACGGTGATCCTGATTCTCCTCCTCGCATTCAACGCAGGCATCATTGCCGAGCGCCTGAAGAGCGGCACCTGTCCCATCGGCGCCAAGCGCGCGACCGCCGTCGCCGGCAGCCTCGGAGTGATTACCCTTCTTTGCCCTGTTTGCCTGCTGATTCCTGTGTCTCTTCTTGGCCTCTCGCTCAGTCTCAGTTTTCTAACGCCATTCATGCCGCTGCTGCGTGCTGTTGTCATGTTGCTACTGATCGTCAGCACGATTCTTCTGTGGCCGAAGAAAGGTAGATGAAAAACGCATGTCGCAGGATCCATCTCTCCTGAAATATTGCGATTTGTGATGAATAGTTGGAGGAGCCCGCCGCCACGGGGGGTGTTGCGGCCAGTGGAGGGGCGATTGGCGGCGGTGACTTTTTCTTTGCTGCTTTCTTTTTTGTAGTAGAAAAAAGAAAGCAGGAAGACAGCAATACATAGAAAGAAGATACTACTGCCATGCAACAACGTATTCCTGAAATTGACCTCCTGCGCTCCCTTGCGATTCTCCTAATGATCGTCTACCACACGGCCTTCGATCTTCGGGTGCTGTATAACTGGCAGTTTGATCTCTGGAGCATGCCGTGGGAAACACTCAGGATTATAACCGGATCACTCTTTCTTTTTCTCTCCGGCGTCAGCGCAAATTTCAGCACCCGTCCGCTGCGCCGCGCTCTGGTCGTACTTGGGTGCGCGCTTCTGATAACAATCGCAACCTACATCTACGATCCAAACTCGTATATTCGCTTCGGCATACTGCACTGCATTGGAATCGGCATGCTGCTATTGATGTACTGCAAACGCTTGAAAGAGATCACTATTCCGCTAGGCATCGTCATCGTACTCATCGGCAACGCCATGCAAGACAACGTCGTCGACACGGCACTTCTCTTGCCGCTTGGCTTCCTACCTCCCGCATTTACCACGCTGGACTACTACCCTCTGCTTCCTTGGTTCGGTGTCATGTTGATTGGTATGGGGATCGGACATTTTTTATACGTACGCAAGCACGTTCGATCCATCCCCCGTTTACCCAAAATTATCACGTTTCCCGGTCGCCATGCCTTGCTCATATATATGGTGCACCAACCGATATTGCTCGTTGTTCTTAACATAATCATGTGACCGTTTCCTCCGCCTTCGGCGGAGTCCGCGTGCCACCGG
>CAYGDT010000025.1:13645-17011 GCA_964348745.1 uncultured Candidatus Peribacteria bacterium | reverse complement strand
GAGGGATTAATCGTCCTGTTCTTGTGAAGGCAGCGGAAGTAGAGAGAGGTTTTGAGAGAGCATTCTTCCTTGTTTCCTCCGACGAAGAATATGAATCTGTCGGATCGCGTTTGGAATCTGAGGGGAAAGTATCATCCGACTGGAGAAACGCGACGGTCGAAGAATTCATCGTCGGCGCTCCTGTGAATTTCAATTTCTTCTACTCGCCGCTCACGGGCGAACTAGAACTGATGGGAACAGACACGCGTCGTCAGACGAATCTTGATGGGTTTCTTCGGATGACTGCCGATCAACAGGAGAAAGCCTTGCAGCATGTTCCACTAAAAATGATCGAGACAGGACACATCGCCTGTACGGTAAAGGAATCGATTCTGGAAAAGGCGTTTGAACTTGGCCAGAAGTTCGTCGCTCAGAGCAAGAAACTCCCTACATCGATCGATCCTTCCGGCAAGGGGATGATCGGTCCGTTTGCTTTGCAGGGTGCAGTGGTGGCTGAGGAAGGCAAAGAGGATATCGTCATCTTCGATGTCTCGTTTCGCATTCCCGGTTCGCCCGGCTCGCGGGCAACGCCATATTCGGGGTATCTGTACGGAGAATCAATGAGTGTCGGGGAGAGGATCGGGATGGAGCTGCGGGCAGCCGTGGAGCAGGGGCGTGTTGACGAAGTGGTGACGTAGATTGCCCGTTCACTGAATCGACTTCAAAAAATCAACAATATATTTTGCCGTATCTCGCGGCCATGTGTGCGGGTAGAACTCGCCATCTTGATCTTGATCGATCGTATGCGGGCACCAGAGAATATCGTTGCCACCCGCGCACTTTGTGTGTCGCACGCAGTTGAATTCACTCGGTCCCGTATTCTCCGTTTCCCATGCGCAGAAATTGGTTTCCATGCGCAACGTTCGTAGTCGTATCGCTCCGCTAAACGGAGCCAGATTGTCTTTGGGATTATGGGCGATAAAAGCTGCGGCTGGCCCCGCGCAGGTTGTCTGCACGGAATCTCCTCCCACCGTCGCCGATGCCATGACGACGTCTCCTCGCACACAGGCTACGGTGTTGGCCATCCATGCTCCGAGTGAGTGGCCGACAACCGCGATACGATCCAGATCGATACAGTACGCATCGGTGAGTTTCTCGACGATCGCATCGAAGAAGGCAATGTCGCGGATCTCTTCGCCACTATCGCCGGGGTCCGCCCACGCGTAGGTGCCATTCTCTTTCTTGAGCGCGGCGGGGTAGACGATAATACTATCGTCGACTTCGCGGTCGAGACGCATGTACTTGCGCACCTGTTCGTTGCTATTCGTGCGGCCATGGAAAGCGACGATCAGTGGTGCCGGATCGTGCGAGACATAGCCCTGCGGCACGTTCAGCAGAAAATCGCGCGAGACTCCCTCCACGACGACACTCGTTGGCGCGATGACCACGGGTGCTTTGCTGCAACCGGGTGACAAGCGCGGAACGAAACGTTCCTCCTCATGACGGAGCATGCGCCAGAGCAGGTCGGCAGCTCGTTCACGATTGAGTGGCTGCCATGCTACGTATGAGTGTTGCGGCAGCACTTCCAGATCCTCCAGTCGCGTTGTATACGGCACGTACCACTGCGCAGCGGTTCCTTCGGTGACTTCTTCGCCGTACGCACTGAGCATAATTTTGATCGCCTCGGCAAAATTGACCGGAGTCTCCGGCTTGAATGTTCCATCGGGATATCCTTTGACGATCCCTCGCGCTTTCGCCGCGCACACGTAGGGCGCGAACCACGCATCGGGGCTCACGTCGCTAAAACACCGCCGCTGCACCGGCGTAACGTCACTCTTGCCTTTGAAGACGATCTTCAGGAATTCCGCGCGGTTGATGGTCTGCTTTGGTTTGAACGTCCCATCGGGATAACCGTCGATGACACCTTTGTCCCTTAGGTACGTCACAGCTTCCTTGTAACGGTACCAGCTTCGGTCCATGTCGGCGTACGATGCAGCGA
The DNA here is from genome assembly GCA_964348745.1 of uncultured Candidatus Peribacteria bacterium. GTDB lineage: Bacteria > Patescibacteriota > Gracilibacteria > Peribacterales > Peribacteraceae > CAYGDT01. The sequence goes on along the minus strand of CAYGDT010000025.1, from coordinate 15,033 downwards.
ACACGGGTGAAACCTCGACGAAGACGGATGTTGCAAGAACAAGTTGCAGCAAAGCAAGTTGCAGTACTGCCGTGAGAATCGTTCGCTTGGTTACCACCGATGAATTGTAGCAGAGGAAAGAGGCGAGAGGTGGCTGAGGAGTACGCTTGCTATTACGTACGTAAAAGCGTACCATTAGGACATGACATCCGTCTCTGCTACCAAAGCACGCGCAACACTGTATACGCTCATCGAACAGCTCCAGAGTGGTCAAGATCCCGTGCTCATTACGGGAAAGAGGGGAAACGCCGTGTTGGTATCGGAAGAAGATTGGCGCTCCATCGAAGAAACACTGTATCTTCTGTCCGTGCCCGGTATGCGCCAGTCGATTCGTTCTGGCATGCGTGAGCCGGTGTCAAAGTGCAGCACAACCATTGATCTATGACGTATCGGATCGTCTATACCAAACAAGCGCAGAAAGACGCCAAAAAGTTGAAACATACGCCTATGGCTCGCAAGGCAAGAAAATTGCTAGATCTTATTGCTGAGGATCCATTCTGCGTGCCTCCTCCATTTGAAAAACTCCTGGGTGATCTGGAGGGAGCGTACTGCCGTCGCATCAATATCCAGCATCGTCTTGTGTATCAGGTTTTGCAAAAGCAGAAGGTCGTAAAAGTGTTGCGACTGTGGACGCATTATGAGTGATTGCTGTGTTGCATACATTATTGTTGGAGCATTCGTGACTTTTCAAACTTTCAGGCTCTTGAAGAAACAAATTGACCGGTTTTCAAATCCCGACTGCATTCATTCCAAGGATAGATACTTCCATTCATGGCTATGTAGACTCCATTCTGTAATGCATTCAATCCTCCAAGTGCGGTACCAATGTTGAATGAGGCATCGGAGTTTGAAAAACGTTCGGGTCGCATTGCACCTGTAATGATAATCGTTTTTTTCTCTAGTGCCTTCAGAAACTGCGCAGTCTGAATCATGGTATCTGTGCCGTGCGTAATTACTATCTTGTCTTCAATAGCATTCTTACACTCATCAAAAATCATCTGTCGGTCATTTTCTGTAATTTCCATGCTGTCTTTTCTGAGTAAAGGAACAACACGCCAGGAAAAAGCGGGATTCATTTTCTCGAGAATACGCTCAACCGCAGGATCAGTAATTTCAAAAGCATAACCCTTTGTTGTTTTTGGGTAATCCTTATCGATAGTGCCGCCCGTCTGAATGAAGAGAACTTTCATAGACTGACACAGTATACAATGACGAAAACATGTTCCCTAGCTGCACTATCATTTTGCGAAACCAATGTTCAAACTCGATCAAAGTGTGCATAATTGGGCTCTTCGACTCCTCTCCGCCTACGGCGGATCGTCGCTCAGAGTTATTCGCCTCGCGAAGTC
>CAYGDT010000025.1:0-13635 GCA_964348745.1 uncultured Candidatus Peribacteria bacterium | reverse complement strand
TTTTGTATGTGTTTGTGGGGCTCTTCGACTCCTCGCTTTGCTCGTCGCTCAGAGTCATTCGACTCGTAATATCGTGGCTCGAGCCGCTAAGCGGCGAGGACCATGAGCGAGCGCCGAAGGCGCGAGTCGAATGGTGGAGCAGTCGTGTCAGACATCAACCAGTATAGCAATATTTGAAGCCCTTTGGAGTGCCTTTCATAAGGAGGCGCTGACCACTCGGGTCAGGGCGTAAATGGGACAAATGGGACACTATAAAAAAGGGTGTTCCATTTACGATGAACCAATCGGGTCAGCGGGGATCTGCACGTCTTGGATGGTGATTGACAGTGCAGTATCTTGGCTTATAAAAGCCAATAATTGACATGCTATACTGTACGCATGGACCTAGCATTGAATTCCGGTTTTGTTGCAAGCTTCATACGCGCACAAGAGGGACTTGAGCGATATCAAGAGAGTTTGCTCCAAGAGATGCCGAAGATCATCGAAATGCAGGAACAGGCTGCAAGATACTTGGCCAAAGCTATGCCCGCATTGCAGCGTGCTGCGGAGCACATGGCAGAAACCGTATCTTCACCAATGTTTCAACGGGCAGTGGAACAACACGCCTCATACGTTGCTAGCATATGCGATTCGATTACAATCCATGAAAACCCGACCATTGTATGCGAGGAAATCGAGGTTCTGGCTGCTGAATCAGCATTGCAGGAAGGCATACCATGCCTGCCCGAGAATGCCGAATTGATTGATAAGAATATAGCGCTTGAAGTAAGGGAAAATGAAGTCTGGTTACATTTCTATGTCCAGTCCGGCTGGGTTCGGGAACGTATCAGACCACAGACGCATCGCATCATTCAATTCCTTCGTGATCAAGCACGATATCCCGACAATAGGAGATTCCGACTGACCGATCTTTGCAAGGGGCTTACTGATGCGATCTCGAGTGATGTAAAACGCAGTTCGATTGCCAACAGGCTACGAGAATTACGAGAGATTTGTACTAAGCATGGAGCAAAACCCATCATTGCCAAGGAAGCAAAGCGTTACAGATACAATCCTCTGCTGGAACCATAAAACGTTCACCAAGGTTCACCGAGACATTCACCGAGAGATAATTATTCAGACGTTTTAAGATAGAAAATAGTATAGCTCTGCGCAAATTCAGCTGGGTTGCAATCAGCATTTTTCCTATGTTTCAGCCATTTGCACTTTTTATGGGATGGAATCCTCCCTGACCATTGACTTGGAAATCCGGTGACCGACAAAACGAGGACGTCATTTCCTATATCTATGACTACGCAACACATCAAAATTGTAGAAGTTCTCATCAAAGGTCTCAACCCCGCCCCCTACAACCCGCGTAAGTGGAGCAATAAGCAGCGCAACGACTTAAAGCAGAGCATAAAACAGTTCGGTCTCGTCGATCCGATACTCGTCAACGGTGCTCCCAAGCGAAAGAATGTGGTGATCGGCGGGCACTTCCGTTTGGACATTGCAAAGGAACTGGGATACAAAGCGGTGCCGGTTGTTTACCTTAACATCCCGAACATCAAAAAAGAGAAAGAGCTCAACCTCCGCCTTAATCGCAACCAAGGTGAATGGGATATGGAGCTACTCAAATCTTTCGACATGGATCTTCTGCTCAATGTGGGATTCGACGATGGTGATTTAAGCAATATCTGGGATGACGTACTTGCGACGGAGGATGATCACTTCGATGTGGAGAAGGAGTTAGAGAAGATCAAGAAACCGAAGACAAGGCCCGGCGACCTCTATCAGCTCGGCAGGCACCGCCTGATCTGCGGAGATGCCACTGATCCTGCCGTGGTACGGCGGCTTGTCGGGAAGGCACGCATGGATATGGTGTACATCGACACCCCCTACAACTTGAATGTCAGTTACGATCATGGAATCGGGGGGAAGAAGCACTATGGTGGCAAGACGGACGATGCCAAACCGCCTGTGGAATACGAGAAGTTCCTCCGTGCGATCTACGCTAATGCACTTGCCGTAGGAAAAGACGACCTCCACGTTTTCGGGTGGAACGATGAAACGAACGTGGGGCTCATGCAGAGGATATTCGCCGATCTCGGTCTCAAGAACCGCCGGACATGCCTTTGGATCAAGGGCGTAGCGAACATGGTGCCAGGGGTCGCTTTCGGGAAGTGCTACGAGGCGTGTGTGTACGCCACGAGGGGTCAGCCGTACCTCTCGAACTCGCACCAGAATCTTCATGAAATTCTCAATCGCGAGGTGGGTTCGGGGAATAGAGCGCTCGATGACATTCTCGATATCTTGAATATTTGGCTGGAACGTAGGATTCCCGGGAATGAGTATGAGCATGCTACTCAAAAGCCTGTTTCTTTGGCGGAAAGGCCGCTTCGGCGATGTACGAAAGCAGGCGGCTGCATACTCGACACCACGGGTGGAAGCGGCAGTACGTTGATCAGTTGTGAGCAAATGAAGAGGCGCTGTTATATGGCAGAAATTGAGGAAATCTTCTGCGATTTAATCATTCGCCGCTTCGAGACCCTCACGGGCACCAAAGCTACCCTCATCCGATCATGAAGAAGCAGACAATACACACTGGCGACATCTTCACAGTCGGGCAACACCGCGTGGCGTGCGGGGATTGCCGGGACAAGGCGCTCGTCGGGAGGCTGCTCGGAAAGGATCGCGTGTCGCTCATCCTGACGGACGTCCCTTACGGGGTTGCATACGTGGAAAGCAAGGCGGGGTTCACGAAGTCCAAGGTTACTCACGAACCCATCGCCAACGATCACTTGCAGAGTGACAAGGAGTTCGCTCTTTTCACGCATGCTTGGCTGACGGCGGCGGGAACGCATCTTCATCGGAAGAATGCCGCCTACGCATTCTGCTCCGACAAAATGATTTTCGCCTTCCACGAAGGTATGACCGGAGCAGGATGGCGATTCGGGCAGCTTTTGCACTGGATCAAGACTGCTGCGGTCATCGGCAGGCTGGACTACGCCCCGCAGCACGAGACGATGCTTTACTTCTGGCTCGGGGCGCATGAATTTCTGAAATCGACGGATAAGAGTGTTCTCATACATCCCAAACCGCAGCGGAATGCCTTCCACCCGACGGAAAAACCCATCCCGATCCTGCGCAGGCTCATCCTGAACTCCTCGCGCATCGGGCAGTGGGTCTATGACCCCTTCGCGGGATCGGGAACCACCGGACTCGCAGCCGACCAGACCAAGCGACGTTGCGCGATGGTGGAGCTAATGCCTGCCTATTGTCGGGTCATCCTTGACCGTATGGAACGTCTTACGGGTGAAACGGCTCGTAAGCTTCCCCAAACCCACCATGGATCGTAAAACCTCCGTCCAGAAACGGCAGGAGAATGAGAAGGGCATTCTCCTCGATCAATTAAAGAAGACGCCGATCGTGCAGATCGCCTGCGAGAAGACGAACATTGGTCGCACGACCTACTATCGCTGGCGTAAAGAAGACGAGGAGTTCTGCGTGGCAGCCGATGCAGCATTGGAGGAAGGCAACGCATTGGTTAATGATATGGCCGAGTCACAGCTGCTCTCCGCCATTCGTGGCCAGAACCTCACGGCCATCATTTTCTGGTTGAAGCACCACCACGCTGCCTACGCCAATCGCGTGGAGGTAACTGCAAAACTTGCGGAGCAAGATCCATTGAACCCCGAACAGAAGTCCCTCATCCGCGAGGCAATGAGACTTATGTCTTTACCACCTCCCCCTTCTTCCGATGACAATATCGCCGAAAAAGCAGAGTAAGGATCTGATTGAACAGATGTTCCACGATCCGGCTGTTCGCAAGGCAGTCACCCGCGAGAGCCATATCTGGTTCTTTCTCTTCTACCTGGCTCATTACATAAAATACGCGATGGCGAACCTCCATCGAGAATTGTTTTCCATTACCGAAAACATGGACATTCTCCGCGCTGTTGTCGTCGCATTCAGGGGTTCCGGAAAATCCACGCTCATCACACTCTCCTACGTTCTTTGGGCAATCATGGGTAAAGAACAACGCAAATTCATTCTGCTTGTTGGCAGGACGCAGGAGCAGGCGCGGCAGATGCTCAAAAACATCCGTTCGGAGTTGGAGAACAATCATTTGCTCCGACATGACCTCGGTCCGTTTCGGCAAGAGGAAGATGAATGGCGCAACATGTCGCTTGTCATCAGCAACTACAATGCCCGCATCATGGCGGTCTCCGTCGACCAGAGCGTCCGGGGACTGCGGCATAAGGAGCATCGTCCTGACCTCATCATTTGCGATGACATCGAAGACCTGGATTCCGTGCAAACACGAGACAGCCGGAACAAAACCCGTAACTGGGTGGTCAGTGAACTGCTGCCTGCCGGGGATATCGGCACGCGGTTCTTCCTCGTTGGAAACTACCTCCACGACGATTCTCTCACGCAGCGCATGAAAGAGCAGATGGAGAAGGGTAACGACAAGTATGCGGTTTATCGATCTTTTCCACTACTCGATGAAGAAGGCAACTGCCTGTGGGAAGAGAAGTATCCCGACGCGGCTGCAATCGAGGCAGAGCGTGCCCGTGTTGGTGACGAATCCGCATGGTATCGAGAGTACCTTCTGCGCATCCTGTCGGATACCGAACGTGTTATCCACCCGGAATGGATTCAGTACTACGCTACGTTCCCGAAAGAGGACTATGACAGCAACACCGGAACGCGGATACGCATCGTACAAACGGCTATCGGTATTGATCTTGCGATATCACAGAACGATAGCGCGGATTTCACAGCAATGGTTGCGGCACGAATTTACTACGTACACGGTGACTACCACATCTATATTCTGCCGAATCCCGTGAACGAGAGGCTCACTGCAGGAGATACGCTTGAACGTGCGAAACAACTCGCAGACTGCACGAAAGTTGGAGACGACGATACTCTCGTATATGTTGAAGATGTCGGATATCAGGCATCTCTCGCTGAACATTTGGAAGATCAGGGATACAAAGGAATACCGGTCAAAGTGAAAGGGCAGGACAAGCGAGGACGACTTGCGCTTGCATCACATCCTGTGCAGGCAGGCAGAGTATTCTTTCCACGGGAAGGTGCTGAGATACTGATTGATCAGATCACGAATTTCGGCATCGAGAAATTCGATGACCTTGCGGATGCGTTCTCCATGTTGATTATCAAGTCGCTGGAGACAAAGCTGCATTCCTTTGGCTTCTTCTACATTGACGATAATGGTGAGGTGGCGGGGTGGGACGCCATTCGGGGAAATATGGGCAGTGCTCGATAAATTTAAGGATATTTCGCCTAGCCTTTAGGGTCGGGTCGCGGCCTTGTGTAGGGAGAAACGATCACTTCCCCCCTATACCTATGGCGACAGCCACAGCAACACCATCGGCGAAAAGAATAGTATCCTTGTCATCGGTCAACACCCCTCCTTCCCCTTTGAAGGCACAGGAGATGCGGTACTGCCTCTATGCGCGTAAGTCGTCGGAAGACGACGAACGGCAGGCGCTTTCCATCGATTCACAAATTCAGGAAATGACTGCCTTGGCAAAACGAGACGGGATCGACGTCGTCGAAGTTCGCCGGGAGAGCCACTCGGCGAAGGCATCGAGCGCGCGTCCCGTCTATAACCAACTCCTGAGCGATATCCGTGAGGGAGAATTCAACGCCATCCTCACATGGGCACCAGATCGCTTAAGCAGGAACGCTGGCGACCTCGGTACGCTCGTCGATCTCATGGACCAGGGTCTTCTCCATGAGATCCGTACCCACGGACAGACCTTCACGAACAACCCGAACGAGAAGTTTCTGCTCATGATCCTTTGTTCGCAGGCGAAGCTGGAGAACGATCATCGGGGCATCAATATCAAGCGCGGCATGAAAACGAGAGCGGAGATGGGCTACAGGCCAACCATGACGCCTCTCGGATACCTGACGGAACGCGATATGGCGGCGCGGAGGAGTCATGTAGTGGTCGATCCCATTCGTGGACCGCGCATCAAGGAAATGTACGAGCTGGTTGCGTATAAGGGGCTCAGCGGACGGAAAATCTACGCGTGGATGAAAGAGATAGGATTTGTGACACGAAAAGGAAAGACGGTCAGTCTTGGCATGATCTACCGGATGCTTCGAAATCCGTTCTACCTTGGGAAGTATGAATTTCCTGCGGGAAGCGGGAAATGGATCAGGGGCGACTACGACCCACTCCTCGACCAGCAGCTCTTCGACGAGGTACAACGCCTACTGGATGCCACGCCAAAGAAGCCGTGGGGCACGAAAGACTTCGCTTTCACCCGCCTCATGACGTGCGGAGCGTGCAGTGCAGGCGTCACGGCGGAGGAAAAGCACAAAGTGCTCAAAGACGGCTCCATAAAACGGTATGTGTACTATCGCTGTACCCATACCAAAGACATCGATTGCCCGGAGCCGTCTATCCGGGAGGATCGTCTGATCGAGCAAATGCTGGAGATCATCGAAGATGTGACGCTGGAGAGCAAAGCAATCAACAAAAAGCTGGATGAGGAGCTGGAGCGATACCACAAATTCACGAGCGGAGTGTTGGGGCAGGCAGAAGAAGAAAGGAAAAATCCGAGGGTGGATAAGCGGAAGTACGCGCGGTACCTGCTGACGGAAGGAACGACGCAGGAGAAACGGGAACTGCTGTCATGCATGAAGAGCAAGCTGATATTGAAAGATGGGAAACTGAAGGTGGAAGGACTGAAGGCAAAACAAAAGACCACGAAAAATTGACATCGGAGGTTAGCACTCTATAATACCGAGTGCTATATATTTCCAATCTTTGTAAATGGGACACGGAAAAACCACCAGCAAGAGAATCGCTAAGAGGGCTTCCAAAGCTCTGCGGAGCAAGCGCACCAGCAAGGGAACGAAGAAGCTCGCCGGCAGCGCACTCTCGCAGAGCCGAGGAAAGCATAGGAAACGCAGATAATCTCTTTTGTATGCCAACAGCAACCGAGCAACAAATCGCAATGGCATTGGAACAGATACGATCAATGGATCTGCCAGAGGATGAACATGTCTTTGACTTAAATCTTCATGAAGGGAATGGAGAATGGGATGTAACGGGGGTCGTGGGCCCGTTCGCTCGCAGGGTTGAAGAAAGGGAACCGTATCCTGTCCTCTGCATGATTCATTCACATAACGTAAAATTTCCCTCCAAGGAAGGGGCATTGGACTACGCACGGAAAGTACACGACATTTTGGTTGAAAGGGGTAAAAGCCCTGATGCTCCTACCGCGAGACTTCTCGGATTGATTTCATGATTTACATGAACCTCCCAAGCTTGCATTTCTTCGACGTTCCGGACGGTATCAGCAAAGAAGATATCCGCTCCCGGACAAATCACAGAATCTGGATTGAGGATATGCATAAAGGCGGACAACGGAGTTTGCACATTCTATTTTCCATAGCGGATCACCCGTCACGAAATGAGCGCATTAATAGAAAACAAGAGGTGGAGGACATATATTGGAGGCTATTCACAGAGGCGCATTTCTTACGTTGATACCAGATCCAGAATACTGGTCTGCTCCGGCAATTTCTGTTCCAACTTTGCTACCAGATCCTCCGTAGGAATACGCAGTTGGGCATTCATAGTCATGCGGATGAAGTCTGAAAGACAAAGTCCTCTTCGTTTAGCCGCTCTTGTCCATTTCGTTTTCTCAGACGAATACACAACCATCCACATGTTGGTTTTCTTTGTCGGCATCGGACATGTAATTCTAGTGGATAAAATATGGGTGTCATGCAAACCATATTGAGAAGCGTCCATAGTTTTGTTCATGAACAAATATGCAAAAGAAACCTTGCAGACAAGCTGAAAATAGCTATACTGTAGCCGCATGGTTTCTTCTTCCTTTTCCTCTTGTCGGAAAGGGCCTTATAGCCATTTGACGGGCAGGAAACATCCTTTCCCCTTCAAGAAGAGAAACAAGCGAGCACCGCCGGTTCTGTAGGAAAAAGGTTTTGTATTCATTTCCTACTTTTCACCATGAAAAACGTACTTTCGCAGCGCCTGCAGGATGCGATGGCTTTGGCAGTGCAGGTGCATGGAAATATGAAACGCAAAGGGGACGGCCTCCCGTACATCATCCACCCGATCACCGTGCTCACACTTCTCACCAGGTGGGGAGCGGATGAAGATACCTGCATCGCAGGGCTCTTACACGATGTACTGGAAGACGTGTCGGAAGAGCGGAAAGATGATTATCGAAATACGATCGCAGAGAAGTTCGGGGATACCGTTCTGGAGATCGTGGAAGGCGTAACGGAGCAGGACAAATCTCTCCCGTGGAAGGAGAGGAAGGAGCGATACCTGGAGCACCTGCGGAAAGCAACCGAAGGTTCACTCGTCGTCAGCTGCGCGGATCTCACGCACAACCTCTTCTCGCTCGTTGCGGCGTACAAGGAACAGGGGGAGGAGGTGTGGAAGCACTTCAATACCACAAAGCAGTGGAAGGTGTGGTTTATCGATCAACGCACATCCATTCTGAAAGAGCGACTCCCGGGGAGATACGTCAACGAGTTGTGCGGTCATCTGGATGATCTCAATACACTCCTTTCCCAGCCCCTGCCGCCTGAATATGTAGAAGCGGTGGGGAAAGACGGCAGAAGGCTCATGTTCCTGATCAGAACGGCGGGCAAAACCGAGGAGCAAATCACAACGGAAGTAATGGCCGCTTACCTCAAGTACCAAGCAGAAAAAGAGAAGGCCATGCAGGGTTCCTACAAGGTTTTCGTCGACGATAACTTCCACTATATGGATAGTAACTATCGCACCGTGGCAGGCACCTTCGACTCTCTTGAAGAGGCAATCCGAACGTGCAAGCATATCACGATCCGGAGCGTGATGGATCAGTTCGAACCGGGAATTTCGGCAGCCAGGATGAAGGAGAAGTACATCGCCTTTGGGAAGGATCCCTACATCATCTCTACTGCGCAGAACCGGATAGATGATGCTCTTCCATTTTCGGCCTGGAGTTTTGTAACGGAAGATTTATGCGCAATGATTATCGGGGAGATGCAAAACAGTCCCCTTGCAGAGTGGCGATCTCGCAATACGCTTTTGACACCGGAGGACGGCTCACCGGAGGAGTGTATAGAGCAACTCCTGCAGCGCTGGAGCACAAGGAATTAGCCCTTAAGAATATCCCCCGATGACTGTTTTAAGTCGATGTGCAATGGCTGCTTCAATCTCACGCTTTCGGCATCAATGCATAAATTCTACCGAGTTGCTTCTGAATTTTCTTCCTATGAGGAAGATCAAGCAGGGCAGCTTCCAGTAGATTCGGGATGCTGTTCTTCGGGAAATTTCGATATGCACGATGTAGTATTTTTTGCTTTAGAAGATACAGAAAACCAACCAGTGCAAAACGCGTGAGCGTGGTACATAGAGCAGTTTTCCTGAACAACTCTTTGTATTTCTCAAGAAAATCGTTGTGATCCACGGCCTCGATTACTGAAAAAGAAGTCCCATGTATAAAATTGTTTCTGTTCTTCGTGAGTCCGGCGATCTCATCATCAATATCTACCTTCTTCAAAATATTATCGAGCATGATGGTCATTCTCTTTCTTAATTTATACGAAGCACCTGACCTATCATCGAAAGTTAGAAGTGTCTCAAGAATAGTACAAAGCTCAACATACTCTTTGTCGTTGAGATGATTTTTTCCGCGGTAGCTGTATTTCTTAAGTTCATCAAAAAGACAACATGCTCGGGCTGCACGGTATTCCTCTTCCGATACAATTTTTTTCCTCCGAAGTATTTTATACAGATCGTTCATGCCACTGCTGCCAGATCCTGTAACTTCCAAGCTCAGTAAGTTATAGAAAATATAGTCAACTTTCGAAAGCTCATTGAGAAATTTAACAAAATTCTGATCCTTGAAAACCGGTGCTTGTTCCTGATCCTGCAAAGAAACTTTCAGCTCCCCATAAGGAATACCGTTCGAATGAAAACCCATGTCGTTTACAACAAATATGGGATGCAGGAAGTGTGGGGAAAAAAGATTGATTAGAAACAACGCATTGTCTTCCAAGTATTGGTCTGTTACTGCAGAACGAATGTGGGGATTGATCTTATTTGCCCAACCATTTGTCTTTATCTTCATCAAGAGACCCCAGCTTGCTAATTCGTAATACGGTTTCCATGTCGCCTTTATTTTATCGACGTCATTTTCTTGTGGTGATGTAAGTCTGAAATGATGATCTTGAAGAAAGTTCTCTGCTGGCATTGAGGGATTTCTTGGTGTAATTGCTACACTGATCTCTGAAATGAACTCATCAAAGTTCATTTTTCGCAAATTCCAGCATTCGATACCCGGAGCAATAACATGCCTCTTGCGAAGTTGAGTATTTTTATATCCTCTAAAGGTGAAGAAGAAGCTTTGTTCCACAATATAATTCATTCAAGTAATGAGTGCAGAAATTTCTTTATGGTACTGGCACCACTCACAATCCTCCGACTCCGGCGGGATATTCTTCCCCATAAGGCACTTGTGAGCAACGACCACTGCCTGCTCCACCCAATCATCACTGCCTTCATACGGAATGAGTTGTTCCTCAAATACGAGCTTTCCATCAAAAGCATCCTGGCTTGTATCAGCATTCACGTAGACGAAGTAACCGGTGTCAGAAACTGTAAAGCCATTCTGCCGCAGTAGCCACTGATAGATTTCCATCTGACGCTTGTAGCCCTCTTTCCATGGCGTACCGTCATTGATATCGATCTCCTTGGTCGTGCTGGTGGATTTGTAATCAACGACGATCAGCTCCTCCTCTGGGTTAACCCAGATATCGTCCACGGCTCCCGTAATGATGAGATTGGTGGGTTCGTGATGGAACTGCACGCCCTTAAAGTTTTCGCGCCATTCATCCATCTGCTCGTGCTGGAACGGCACGGCATCGACATTGTACTTCTCCATGAGCGGATGTCGCTTGCCAGCCTCCCGTGCCAGATCGAATTCCTTCTTGAGGAGCGTGTCGGTTGCTGAGTTCAGCGTGAACGCCGGACCGCTGACACGATCAATACCAAGGCGGCGGTCGAGGTAGAAACAGCGCGGGCATTCGAGGAACCGCTCGAGCCGGGAGCGACTGAGCTTGAAGGGTTCTTTGGATGCCGGATCGAAGATGTTTCTGGTTCTGACACTCATAAAGGAAAGAGTACACAATTACGGATCATATGGCTACAATGGCTTCAAAACTACAAACTATGAAAAGCTACTACAGAATCATGCTTGGACGGCAAAGTGCACACGCAGAAGAGGCGCGTAAAGGGAACTTCATAGGAATCGATTATGGTTTTGATATTGATTTCACCGGTAGCCTGCCTGAAAACTGGCGGGAGTTTAACGAAAAATTCATACCAGTTTACCTTAAAAAGCACCCTGAGAAGACAAAAATTGCAGCAGGACTTGCCTGCGGTTTTACGCACACAATATCGAAAGGTATTCGAATGGGAGACATTGTTCTTTGCCCTGACGGATCAGGATCATACTATGTGGGCGAAATAACTGGTGACTATGAATACCTCCAGGGGAAGGTTTTGCCGCATCGACGTAAAGTACAGTGGTATCCGAATAAAATTGAGAGAGCGCAGCTGAGCCAGGAATTCCAGCGCTCAATTCGCGCAGCGGGGACAGTAGTTAACATCACGAGGTACGCAGAAGAAATTGAAAATTTCATATCTGGTGATCGCCCGCCATCAATTGTGGCTACGGATGAATCCATAGAAGACCCTTCTGTTTTTGCATTAGAGAAGCACTTGGAAGACTTCCTTGTGCAAAATTGGGAGCATACGGAATTGGGTCAGCAATATGATATCGTAGAAGAGGAAGGGGAATTGGTTGGACAGCAGTATCCAAGTGACACGGGCCCAATTGATATTCTCGCGATTAGCCATGATAAAAAGGAGTTGCTGGTAGTTGAACTGAAGAAAGGGCGCATTAGTGACATTGTTGTCGGACAAGTGCAGCGATATATGGGGTATGTGAAAGATGAACTTGCTGAGGAGGGACAGAAAGTCCGTGGAGTTATCATTGCATTGGAAGACGATAACAGGTTGCGCAGAGCACTCTCTGTCGCTCAGGATATCGATTTCTATACCTACAAGATTGATTTCAAACTTACCAAAAATTCACGATGACACCCGTAAACACCACAAAAGAGCAAGAACGTGCCGAGCTGCATCGCGCCATTTGGCAGATTGCCAACGATCTGCGCGGGAGCGTGGATGGCTGGGATTTCAAACAATACGTTCTTGGTATGCTCTTTTATCGGTTTATCAGTGAAAACCTTACCATCTACATCAATGAAGATGAACGGCGAAGCGGGAAAAAGGATTTTGACTATGCAAAGCTCTTGGATAAAGAAGCTGAGTTTGGTCGAGCCGATACCGTGAAAGAAAAGGGGTTCTATATTTTACCGAGTGAGCTTTTTGTTAATGTTCGTGAACATGCGCGGAACGATGCCAACTTGAACGAAACCTTGGCTGCGGTTTTCCGAAATATTGAACTTTCAGCAAAAGGAGCCAGTAGTGAAGATGACCTAAAAGGTCTCTTTGATGATTTGGATGTGAACTCCAATAAGCTGGGGGGCACGGTAGAGCAGCGAAATAAAAAACTCGCCAAGCTCTTGGATGCCATTGGGGGTCTTCGCTTGGGCGACTATGCCGATAACACCATAGACGCATTCGGTGATGCGTATGAGTTCCTTATGACAATGTACGCCTCGACCGCTGGCAAGTCTGGCGGAGAATTTTTCACTCCACAAGAAGTCAGCGAGCTTCTGGCGGAAATCACGACAGTGGGCAAAAAAGAAGTGAATAAAGTGTATGACCCCGCTTGCGGTTCCGGTTCACTCCTCCTCAAGTTCGCCAAAGTACTTGGTAAAGAAAACGTGCGACAAGGTTTTTTTGGTCAGGAGATCAGTCTCACCATCTACAACCTCTGCAGGATCAATATGTTCCTACACGACATCAACTACAATCATTTCGATATCGCTAATGGCGATACCCTTACAGACCCGAGGCATTGGGACGACGAGCCGTTTGACGCGATCGTTTCCAATCCGCCGTATTCCATCAAGTGGGATGGCGACGCCAATCCGCTTCTGATCAATGATCCACGATTTTCACCAGCCGGAGTACTAGCACCAAAGAATAAAGCTGATCTCGCGTTTACCATGCACATGCTTTCATGGCTTTCTACCAGCGGAACAGCGGCGATAGTCGAATATCCAGGGGTCCTCAATCGTGGTGGAGCAGAGCAAAAGATTCGTAAATACCTTATAGATAACAACTATGTTGATACGGTTATTCAGCTACCACCTGACCTCTTTTTCGGTACGACCATAGATACCTGTATCATCGTGCTCAAAAAGAGCAAGAAAGATAACAAAATCTTGTTCATTGATGCCTCAGCCGAATTTGTTCGTGACGGAAACAAAAACAAGCTAAATTCAGAAAATCGTGCGAAGATTTTAGAGGCATTCACTGTGCGCAAGGATTCAAAGCATTTTGCAAAACTTGTAGATAACAAAATCATTGCCGAGCATGATTACAACATCGCAGTATCAAGTTATCTTGCACAAGAAAACACTAAAGAGATCGTTGACATTGCACAGCTC
>CAYGDT010000024.1:0-17799 GCA_964348745.1 uncultured Candidatus Peribacteria bacterium | reverse complement strand
GCAAGAGGGTTGGCAGGGAGGGCTGCAAGCGGGATTTGACAGCTTAAAAGTTTCCGATATCGATGCGATTTCGCAACTTTCCACTGTGCGCAACGTCGCACCGGGGATGTTCGTCCCGGTCGATAAAGCCACCTACGGTCGTGAGGAAACTCAGCCGCAAGTCATCGGCGTAACGCAACCGTACTTCTTAAACCGCGAAGTAACGGTAGCCAAAGGACGCCTCATCGAAGGAAGCGATGTCGAAGGAGGTCGCTCCGTTGCGGTTCTGGGGTCAGAAATCGCAGACGATCTTTTTCACGGACAGAGTCCGATCGGGCAGCGTATTTTTATGGGGGAACACGCATATACCGTCGTCGGCGTGCTCGAACCCATCGGCACGCAGTTCTTTCAGAATGCCGATGTCTTCGTATTTATCCCGCTGTCAGTCGCGCGCAGCGTCACCGGTCAGAAGTATTTCAATGTCGTTACCTTGCAGACGACGGGAGATTTCTATACGTCCGTCGACGATGTCACGGAGTTACTCAGGCGCCGCCATGGCATCACTAATCCTGAGAATGATCCCACAAAAGATGATTTCATCGTCCGGACTTCACAGCAGGCAAACGATATTCTCGGTGCGGTTTCATTGGGGCTCACCATATTCATCACTACCATCGCGGGTATTTCCTTGATCGTTGGCGGCATTGGTATTATGAATATCATGCTTGTTGCGGTTACCGAGCGCACGCGCGAAATCGGGCTTCGCAAATCTCTCGGTGCGACGCGGCGCGATATCCTTCTGCAGTTTCTCATCGAAGCGGTGCTCCTCACGTTGGTAGCAGGGTTTGTTGGTTTGATGATTGGAACAACACTTTCCTGGGTGATCGCCGCCGTAGTCCATAAATTCCTCGATACCTACATCTACGTTCTTGCCGCACCTTCCATGGTCATCGCCATGGCTATGGCGTTTATCACCGGTCTTGTCTTTGGTATCTACCCTGCCATGCAGGCGGCTAGGCTTTCTCCGATCTCCGCACTTCGTTACGAATAATGCTGCTCAAAGACATCATGCATACGGCATTCCGTTCGCTTCGTTCTCACCGGATGCGCTCGGTGCTGACCATGCTCGGTATCATCATCGGCGTGGGATCGGTCGTGCTGATGGTCTCGGTCGGCAGAAGTTTCCAGCACTATATTCTCGATCAGGTGGAATCGTTCTCCAGTGAACTGATCGAAGTGTATCCCACGGGGTTTGAAAAGTTTGGACGCAGCTTGGAATCATTGACGTTCAGCGATTACGAAGCAGTGGCAAATCTTTCGACCGTGCAGAACGTGGCGCCCGTTGTGTTCCTCACGCAGACAGTTGTATACGGATCGGAGGAACTGTCTCCAATGGTTTTTGGGACGACAGAAAACTTCTTTGGCAACTATGGATTGAAACTCGGCAAGGGTCGTCTCCTCAACGAAAGCGATGTTACAGGCGGTCGATCGATTGCCGTACTGGGATTTCAGACGGCAAACGATCTCTTCGGTGACCGTGATCCTTTGGGAGAGCGTATTCGTGTGGGATCGCATTACTACACCGTTGTTGGAGTCATGCAGAGCGTGGGTTCCGCGCTGCTGCAGGATCTCGACAAGCCCGTCTATGTTCCCTACACCGTTGCCAAAGCGCAGTCGGGCAACAAATTCTTAAGCTATATGAGTATGAAAGCTAAGGGAGATCCCGAGCTCTCACTCATTGACGTCACCGAACTTCTCCGGCAACGGCACGAAATCAGCAACCCCGAAAACGATTTCGACAAAGATGATTTCCGCGCACGCTCCGCCGCACAGGCTGCCGAGATCGTCGGAACGGTCGGTATCGCTCTGACAGCATTCATCGGACTGATTGCAGGCATTTCGCTCGTCGTCGGAGGCATCGGGATCATGAATATCATGCTCGTCTCCGTTGCCGAACGTACGCGCGAGATAGGCCTCCGTAAGGCGCTTGGTGCGACCCGTCGCGATATCCTGATGCAGTTTTTGTTGGAGGCTGTGGCTCTCACAATTCTCGGTGGTGTGGTCGGACTCATTGGTGGCAGTCTGATCGCATACGTCATCACGAAAGTCGCTGCGAAGTTCATCGGTGCCGTACCGTTTACGCTCAGCATCGGCGCACTGCTGGGAGCACTCTTCATGGCGTTTGTCGTCGGCGTCGTCTTCGGTATCGTCCCCGCGCGCAAAGCGGCAAGTTTAAGCCCGATGGAGGCAATCCGGTGGGATCAGTAAGTATGCTTATCTTCACGTTCGCTAATCTGATCAATCAACTGCTACTGGCATGCCGACGTACTGTTTCACTGATACGACATCCATAGCGATTGCTATAAGATCTTGGTCGACGGCATCGAATCTTTCATTCACTTCATCAAATCTTTGATTCATGGTTGCTTCCATTCCATCGAGACGCTGTTCCATTCCATCCATCCGATTTTCCAATCTGTCCATACGTCTTTCAAAGCTGCTGCGTAACGCCTGAATGTGATGTATCACATCTCGTAGGGTGATATCCCCGTCATTGCCCGTGGATGCATCGGGTTGTGCCATTGTTATTCAAGCAGTACGGGTATGCCGACATGCCGTTTTACAGTGACGACATCCATAGCGATTGCTGTTAGATCTTTGTCGACGGCGTCGAATCTTTCATTCACTTCTTCAAATCTTTCGTTCACTTCTTCGAACCTTTGATCAATTTCATCGAAGCGATGATTCATGGTTGCTTCCATTCCATTAATACGCTGTTCCATTCCATCCATCCGTTTTTCCAGACTTATGCGCATGTGCTGCATGTGGACGATGACATCCCGTAGGGTGATGTCCTTGTCATTGCCGAAAGATGCATTGCTTTGAACCATGAATTTCCATGATAGGAGGTGGCAAGTATCTCGGCAATACCTCAAATACCTTTATCGGATGCCAATGCAGGTTTTTGTCTTATACAAGCGCAAAATTGTGTTCCAAATGAGTTTGGAACCGGCTGTTCTTCCATTATTAGCATCGAAAAGCACGCCAAAGTTTGCTATGATACTCGTCGTGGGTCGGTAGCGAAGTGGCCAAACGCGCCTGGCTGTAAACCAGGTGGCTCTGCCTTCGGGGGTTCGAATCCCTCCCGGCCCACCATTTGTTTCGTGAAAGGAAACCTGCGGTTTCCTCTCACGGGCTCTCCTTCCGGTTAAGCGGAGCCGCTCCAGCGAAAGCAAGCTTCCGCTTCGCGGGTTTGTTATACTGCAAATGTGTCCACTCAAAGAAACATTCGTCTGCTCTCTTGGTTCAATTTCTTTGTGAATTTTGAACCGCACATGCCTATTGCAATTATTTACTTCGCACAGGTTACCGGTTCTTTTGCATCAGGTATGACTGTTTTTTCAATCATGATGTTGTCATCTGCAATACTCGAAGTTCCGACTGGAGTGTTGTCCGATCTTCTCGGCAGAAAGAAAACAATGATGCTCGGTGGAGTGGCAGGTACTCTTTCTATTCTTTCGTATGCTCTTGCACACTCATTTGTATTACTTGCGATTGGAGCTGGTCTTGAGGGGCTTATGACTGCATTATATAGCGGCAATAACAATGCTTTTTTGCACGACACTCTCAAGCAGGAAGGAAGAGAGGAGGAATATGCCCACAAGCTCGGCAGAACAAGTTCTTTTTTTCAGCTGGGTCGCGGAACTTCTGCAATTCTAGGGAGTGCCATAGCGTTTTTCTTTTCTTTGTCTGCTGTCTTTTGGGCTGGAGTCTTGCCGCGTTTTGTGTGCGTACTCGTCTGCCTTTTTATGATCGAACCGAAAATTCACATCGAAGACATCAGTACGAATACTTTTTCTCACCTCAAAGAAGCTTTCATGCAGTTCAAAAGAAATGCAAAGCTCAAAACACTGAGTTTGGCTACTATTCTTGATTTCGGCTTAGGTCAGGCTGCCTATCTATTTACTCCGGCATTCTTTAGCATATTCTGGCCTGTGTGGGCAATGGGTTTTGCGCGTACTGTTTCCAATTTCACAGCATTCGTTAGTTTCTGGTTTGCCGGGAATTTCATAAAACACTTCAAGCCATTGCAATCACTCATGGCGGTAAAGGCAGGCAGCCACCTTGTTTCATTTTTTGCTTACGGAGTCCCAACGGTATTTTCTCCATTCATTCTTTCCTGTCTGTCTATCGGTTACGGTGTAAAAACGGTAGGGGAGAACACACTGCTACAAAAGGAGTTCACTGACACGCAGCGCGCAACTATGGGCTCACTCAATCAGTTTGGCGGAAGCGTTCTCTTTGCCGTTGTTGCCTACTTCCTCGGCTTTTTCGCAGACTACATCGGTCCCCGTAACGTCTTGTTGATCATAGAGTGCATACTCTTTATGGGGCTGTTTCTTTACTGGAAGGTGTTTCATCATGAAGGTCGTTCAAACTAGGTATTGTTTTCTTAACAAAGAAAATCGCTCCAAACCATCACCCCTTTCCATCCCCATACACTCTTTGCTACTATCTGCGCATATGAAAAAACAACTCTTCTACTGGATACCCACCAGCCTACTACTTTTTGTCATGGTCGCTTCAGCGATAAGCTACCTCGTGGACATTCCCGCAGCCGCCGCGGCATTCCAAAGTCTTGGATACCCTTCGTATGTTGTATACTTCAACGCTACGGCAAAAATCCTCGGTGGAATTGCGATTGCGTTCCCTGTCCATAGTATCTTGAAAGAGTGGGCCTATGCCGGATACTTCTTCATTCTGCTTCTTGCTGCTCAGGCAATTTTCGTCGTGACTCCGCCGATGGCTCCGGTCATGCTTGGGTTCATCGCTCTCTGGGGACTCTCGTACTGGAGATATCGCGTGGATTTCGCGAAGTAGATTTACGTTTTAAACATCGATTGCACGGATAGCAATCCGAATGTTAAAGCTGCTGGTGCTGTTCGGTTTCGGTGCATGGACTCTAGAATGTAAGCGTTCAATTTTGAGCGCCTATTGATTATGTGTAAAAGAGTCAGGTTTGGTTTTTTTCTATCATTCTAGTGAGTTAGCAGCGCAAAGCCCCCTCCCTGTGGGAGGGGGTTGGGGGAGGGGGTACGAGCAAGGAAACCCCTCTCCCTGTCCCTCTCCCATAGGGAGAGGGAACGTCGTTTCTGAATATTAACTCGGTTACTTGGGCAATCATTACCGAGACGCACCAAGTTGATCCAACGCACTCAAGGCTTTTTGATTGTTCGGATCGTACTTTAATACTTCAGTAAACTGCGCTATGGCATCATCAATCCGTTTGCGTTCTGCGTAGATGATACCGAGATTTATGCGCGCTGCGACAAATGACGGCTCAAGATCCACGGCATGTTCGTAGGCCCGCATTGATTCATGTTGTCTGCCTACCCCTTTGTAAGCGAACGCAAGATTATAGTAGGCCTGCGGATAGTACGGGTTTTGTTCGATCGCTGACTCCAGTATGTCCACTGCATCTTGAACGCGGCCGCTTTGAACAAACAGCGAGCCAAGATTGATTTTTGCTGACGTAAAGCCGGGGTCCAGTGCTATGGCTTTCTGGTAATCTTCCTCAGCGGCGGAAATATTTCCCCTGGCTGCTTCGCTGATGCCTCGTTGTAGAAACACATGTGGATTTTCCGGATCGATCTCCAACGCGCGTTGGATCGTTTCCAGAGCAAGAGACGCATTGCCGTTTGCTCGCTGCGCCGCTGCAAGATTCGTAAGAATCTTCGATTTGCCGTAGCGCGCGGACGATCCTCTGCCGAATTCTTCGCTCAGGCTCAGTGCTATCGTATATTCGTCGATGGCGTCCTCCAGATTTCCTTTGGAACGGTAGATGTTTCCAAGGTTGTTGTGCGCGGAGTGTGCCTCGGGGTAGTACCGGACGTTATTGGTAAAAAGGCTCTCGGAATCTTTCCATACGCGTCCCTGCAGGTACGCTAGCACGGCAAATGTCAGAAGAATCGCGCAGATAATACCTGCGGAAAACCACCTGTGGCGTATTCGGACGATCCAAATTGTCTTGGCAAAAAGGAGCAGGATTCCGATGCTCGGCAGGTAGACGTAGCGATCCGATGCGAAGTAGAGGAAGTCCCCCTTAGAGAAATTAAGCAGTGACGGCGAAACGGTAATAATGAAGAACGCTAGGCAGAAGAAGATTGTCTTTGTTTTCTTGAGCGACAGCAGGCCAGAGGCAAACAGTGCAACGCACACTGCAATCGGAATTAGAATACGCATGGAAAGAAGCTTCACCACACCGGTAAACGGATAGATCACCGCAAGGGCTGTCGGTACGAAGAGTTTTTGCAAATAGAAGACGATACTGAACGGTGCGATCATCAGCTTCTCGGGCGTCGTCGAGGAATCAATTACGCCGGTTTTCCCAAAATAGGCGATCACTCCGAAGAGGATGGCGAGGATAATGTACGGAATCTTTTCAATCCAGAGGGCTCGATCGAACCTTCGACCGCGGTACCAGTCAATAAGAAGAAGAACGGCCGGTAGCGTGATCACGGTCACTTTGGAAAGCAACCCAAGCGCAAAAAGCACTATGCTCAGAACATAGATCTTCCGCATCTTCCTTGTCGGGCGTAGCTCCCTCAGGAGCGAAGACTGATGCATCCTGTCCCAGTACACCACATACATCCCC
Source organism: uncultured Candidatus Peribacteria bacterium (assembly GCA_964348745.1). Lineage (GTDB taxonomy): Bacteria > Patescibacteriota > Gracilibacteria > Peribacterales > Peribacteraceae > CAYGDT01. Next base: position 11,165 of record CAYGDT010000024.1, on the reverse strand, counting down.
AAGCTCAGAAGAAAGAACATTCCCGACAACAAGTCTTTGCGTCCGCTTGCCCATGCAACAGCTTCCGTATTGATCGGGTGAACGAGAAACAGAAGTCCCGTGACGACGGCAATCCATCGGTTTTTTGTCAGCAGATCAAGCACCCAAACGACAAGAATGCCGTTTAAGATATGGAGAAGCAGGCTGTGGAAATGGTAGAACGCCGGATGCGTTCCGCTGATTGCGTAGTCGATCTGGTATGAAAGAAATGTCAGGGGAATGTAGAGTTCGGGATCGTAGGAGGTGAAGATACTTTTCAGATTCTGAAGCGTAAACCCTCGAATGAACGGGTTTTCATAGATCAGAAGCCCGTCGTCCCAGCGCACGAATGCATTGCCGATACTCTGCCCGTAGACGACAAATCCAAGCAGGGCGAATGCAGCGGCCAGAAACCACCAAAACGATGACGATTGCTTTTCTTCCACGAAAGCAGTGTAGAGAAATCTTGTCTAAATCCAAATACAACTAGGGAACATCTGCAAAATGTCATGGTGAGTTCTGTTCTGCTGCTTACGAAACAACCCCGACAACCTGTTTCAACGCAACTCCGACGCCGTACGCAACGAGTGTGGCAATTGCTCCGACTGCCATAATTTCGAGTGGACCGCGAAACAGGCGTTCCTTTGTGACATAACTTCGTGTCAGTCCCAGAATAAACAGTGCTGCAGCTGTGGACCACGCAGCAATCATGAAACGATTATCTTTGTTGTTATCGAAGAAAAACGGCAGGAGAGGAATGGATCCGAAAACGAGAAAAGCGCTGAAGGTCATGAATGCATGGAGCAGGGGTTTCGTTGTGGATTCTTCCGTGAGGCCGTGTTCCTCGAGCATCATGGTATCCGCCCAGAGATTTTTGTCGGAGGTAATGACTCTCACGACACTCTCGAGATCATTTCCAGAAAATCCCTTCTTTTCGTAGGCCATGCGGATCTCATCTGTTTCAATTTCCGGTATATTCTGGATTTCGATCAGTTCCTCTTTGCGTACACGCGCATACTGATCTTTCTCCGAACGCTTCGACAGAAACGAACCCGTTCCCATGGAGATTCCATCTGCAAAGAGGTTTGCCAGCCCTAAGATAATCACGATGGAGTGGGGGAGATCCGCTCCGATGGTTCCTGCGACCACGGCAAAGGTCGTGACGATGCCGTCGTTTCCTCCGTACACGACATCCTGAATAAACGGCCCGAGACGGTTACCGTGCAGTTCACTGTTCATATGTTTCAGCGTGCGCTCACGAATCGGGGTCGTTTTGGACATGCTGCTATCGTATACTACTTTGCAATTGGATGGGTACTTGATCACATTTAAAAACCCCGAATCCGTACAAGACGGACTCGGGGCGACGCGTGTGATCAGTCTTCAACTATCGAACTGTCCATAGTCAATCACATCAGTGTAGTCAAATTTTTGCATATTCGAACTACGTTCCGTTCGCGTGCTACAAACTGCATGCGCGAGTATGTCCATCGTATCATGCACTGTGCATAACGGATGACGACTCTGAAGCTCTTGCAAGTCCGTACATGCAAGAAGCAGATGTTTCACACCCCGACGCTGAAGGCTATTCATCACTTCCATGAACCGATGCTCGTCGGAGTCCTTCTTTTCTCCAAAAACGATATTGCGGATGATCTCTCCCAGAACAGTCTGTTCATTCTTGCTTGGAACAACGCATTCAATCCCTTGTCGTTTCAGTGGTCTGACATATAGGGATTTTTGCAACGTCAACGGCGAACCGAGGATTCCAATGCGTCGCACTCTCACTTTTTGCAGATGACGCACGGTTTCATCAACAATGCTCATGAATGGGACGTGGATCTCTTGGCGAATTTCATCTCTAAGATGATGCAATGAATTACATGGCATCACGATGATCTCAGCTCCTGCTCTCATTAACGACACACCAGCAGTCTTGAGAAATGGGATATAGTCTTTAATTCCTTTGCCTGTGCGTAGGAAATGATCCTCCATTTCTGCGGGAACCGGCACGCTGTGTATCAAAAGCAGTGGCCTTGCGTTGTGCAACTCCTTTTCGAGCTGAATGACTCGCATGTAGAAAGTTGCGGTTGTGGAGGGGCCGACACCTCCAATGATTCCAATTCTTTTCATTTTCTATTCTCCCGATGTTTTGAAAGACCGATCACACTTGATACCCTTAAACTCACACGAGCTCAGGGTGTTTTACGTCTCTACTACACAGCAGAAACAACCTCTCGTATGGAGAGGGGGTGAATTCGGTCTTCGGTGTTATTATTTACAGCACCGACGCCACCCGCTCTCCATGTGGAGGCTTGATGGCGTATAATACGAATGCCGTTTATGGTGCTTGATGCTGTGCATGAAGAGAAAATAGAAACTGTGCAGATATAAAAACGCCTCCGGCGAGGAGGCGAACTGATCAATCAAATGAGTATACGATCAGCTGCTCCTCGTGTGAGGGTAAGCGCAGTAGCCGTAGGTTGCGAAGCAGTTATCCATGTACAAAAGCACTCTAGAGATTTTCTATACGATGTCAAGATTACTTGCCTCTGCTCTAATACGGATACCTTGCAAACGCATTTCTCGTTACAAACAAGATCCCTGCGATACTTCCAGCAATCACGATCCACAGCTCCGGACCCGTTTGCGGTTGGCTCAAAGGCCCCTGCCCGTTACTGAAAATATCTGCCTCCATAGAATCACCATAGGTATCAGGTGCATCGCCGAATGCTTCTGGAATGGGGTTTCCAAAGCTATCGAGCGGATACATCCGCTGACTGTCTGCCGTATAGGGGTTCGTGGGAATTCCTGCCTGCGTGGTTGCAGGGACGACGAATTCGTCATCTGCAGTCGGGTTCGGTGCGTAGTTGCCGGTCGGGGAGACTACGGTCGTGGTATCGAGATCGAGGTTCTGCGCTTCATCGGTCAGAAGCGACGATACATTCTGGTAGTCCTCTACGGTGTTGGTAACGATGATAATTTTTCCGGTGAGTGCAGGATTCGTTGCCGAAGTGTAATCGTATATTCCTGCCTGCATGTCGGGGGTGATGCTGAACGTATCGCTGTCACCTTCAAAGAGCGATTTACTGGAAAGACAGTAACCCGTGTCGGCACAGAGTGTTTGCGACACAATAATTTCAGGCTTATTCGTATCATTGATCCATGTGATGGTCTGCCCGTGTTCCACGTTCAATTCCTGCGGTTGGAGTCCGTCTGCAGTAATGTGCACGACAGGCTGTGTCGTATCCTCGCTCAGTTGCCCTGTAAGGTTTGATACGCCGCGGAAGAATACAAAGCAGCCGATTCCAATGACGAGTAGCACACCAACGAGTGCAGCGGGGCGTCGGGAAATTTCCTTTCTTGGAGTTTGCACCAGTCTCTGTTCCTGAGGCACGGTGTTTTTCACCGTGACAGGCACAGGCGTTTCATCTTCTGCTTGCCAGGTTGGATCAATATCATGCATGTGGATCATTCGTAGAAATACTCCATTGTCGGCGCGATGCCAGAATGGTTCCTGTTACCGCAGATCCGATCAGAAGAAGTATGATGAATGTAGGAACACCGGTTTCTCCCGGGACGTTTGTTTGTCCTCCTTGTTTCAAAATATTTCCCGCAGTTGTTCCTTTCGGAAAATCCTTCAACGATCCGGCGGTAAGCGGTGCGCTCGAAGAGTCCGGCTGACCGACGATGATCGATACTTCCTGACTGAATGCGCTTTCTTCGTCTTTGGTGCTTAAGCCGCGGACTCCGATGAAATACCGCGTGCCGATCGTCATAGAGCGCAGTGTGATGCTGTGATCAGAGATGGCGATCGAACGGCGCTGGATGTACTTGCCGGATGTCGTACCGTAGTAAATGTTATAGGCTTTGAGCTGAGAAGATTGCAGCGGGTCCCATGCTACAAAGATAGAGTTGCCTTCCGTTGTCAGTCGAACATTGCGTATCTGCAACAGTGAAAATGCCGTTCGATCTCCCGTATTCTCCTCTTGCTTTACAGGGGTCTCATCAACGATGTTCGGCACGCACATTCCGCTGCCGCACAGCCCGCTTGTACATTCGCTATCGCTTAAACAACTGCTTCCGTTTGGCAAATTTTTCGGAGCCTGCTTACACATACCTGCAACGCATGTTCCGCCTGCGCAATCTGCATCACGGACGCATGTGCCGTCCTGTGCGCTCTGCGGCTCCGGAATCGGTGCCTGCGGCTCGGGAACGCTGTTGAAGATATTTTCTACAGTTTCTGTCGGCGTCGATGTGGTTACTACAGAGGATTCCTGCGTACTCGACGATGATCCTGCAGTTGCAGCGAATGTCACGAGCAGCACGCCCGGATCGCTTTTGACGATGTAGGCTTCTGTATCTGCATCCTGTGCCATAATCACACTGTGTCCTCCCGCCTGCGGATCATGAAATGTAATAGGAGTTCCGATTGGATTCGTTTTGAGTACTCTAAATTGAATACGGGCAAACAGGACTTTCTTGTCGGTCGGAAGTTTCTCTTTCGCAGTCGCTTCCATCTTTGCGTATCCTTCAGAAAAATCGTGTTCATCGGGCGTAACAAGATCGAAGATATCGTTGATAGTAATCAGTTCCCCTTTAAGCATTTCCTGATCGTACGCAAGCCATGTGCGCACGCGGCTGATTTTCTGACCGGTCGGGTTGTCGATTACGAGGTCAATGTCGAGGAGGTCTCCTTCTCGCAGAGCCGGGGTTTTCAGTGTTTGGGGATCAAGGACTTCAAACGTGGTGCACTGAGTGCTTGCACCACGCGTTTCTGCAACAAAGCCGGGGCTTGGGATCGGTCCAAATATCCATTCATCGCTCTTTGCAGTTCTTTGCTCGCAATGCGGATGCAATTCAAACGACGCATCCTGTGTTGCAGCATTAGCCCCACGAGGCATACTGGCACTCAGCATGCCCACGAAGATCAGAGCGCACGTGGTCGTCTGCCGAAGAGTATGGGTATTCCTTTGCATGTGTATTACCGAAGGGAAAGCGTAGAAAGGATGCGCAGTGCATCATCAATAGTCAGTTGCCCATCATCGTTGGGATCGGCGTTCAGAAGTTCCGGAGTCATCTCTCTGTACCCACGTACAACTTCGAGGATGACAACGACATCATTGATATCCAGATCACCGCTGCCATTCATATCGCCTTCGATTTGCGTTCCACCCGCTTCGATCAGCGAGATAGGTTGTACGTCTCCTGCTGTCTGTATGCCTATGAAAAACGAAAGGACGAGACAGGTAGCTCCTGCAACAACCAGTCGCATGTTCCTACGGAAACTGTGTGGGTATGAAATGTGCATATCGTGTTATTATAGCAAAAATTCGGGATTTTGGCAGCCGAGTGAAGTTGTCAAAACCATAGAATATTTTCTGATATCTCAATATATTTCTAATGACTACCTTCAGCCAATCCGCTCCGTACAACAATGTACAATCCTATGCTACTATTGAGGCCATTTGAACTTTCCGTTATCCGTTATCCTTTATCCACTATCCTCATTTCCCTTCTGTGTCTCAGGTCTACCTTTTCACCGGCGAGAACGCATTCGATCTTGATTTCGAGCGCAGGCGCTGGATAGGGGAATTTCGTGAAAAGCATGGGGATCACAATCTTCTTTGCATCGATGGCAAAAATTGCGAGCTTCGTAATTTGCTTGATGAGACCGGCGCGGCGCCGTTTCTTTCTGACCGCAGACTTGTGGTGATTGATGGTATTCCGGCACTGGAAAAGGAAGAATTCATCCGACTTATTGAAAACATACATCCCTCGACGTTGTTACTTATTGTCGATCCGAAACCCGACAAGCGTCTGAGCATTACAAAGGAAATTCTTGCAAATGCCACGGTGAAGACGTTCCCAAACCACCGGCGTCCCGCACTTGTTGACTGGCTTTGTAAGCGCGCCGTCGATGAAGGGTCATCGCTTACGCGTCCTGCGGCAGAGCATTTGATCGATGTCGTTGGAGAAGGCCAGATGTTCCTTGCGACGGAACTTCGCAAACTTGCGACATTTGCGTGCGAAAAGGGAATTACCAGTGACGATATCGATACACTATGCATGCTCTCGGAAGAGCAAGCTGTCTGGAAGCTTATGGATCTGCTGGTAGCCGGAAAGGGGATCGAGGCACTGGTGTTTGCGGAAGAACTCTTTGCCAAAGGAGAGAGCCCTCACGCGCTCTGGGCGAGGTTGCTCTGGATTGTAAGCCAGCTGGTACTCGTTGCCGGCGCCGCTCAGGAGGGTTCCAGTAATCCTGCGACGATTGCCAAACAAACGGGCGTGCCGTTTCCGACCGTTTCCAATGTGCTGCCCCTCGCGCGTCGCCTCAAAATGCAGACGTTGCTCAGCTTGGTGGAGAAATTTGCAAAGGCAGATGTAGAAATAAAAACCGGAGGATACCGTGCGACTGCAGAAGCACCCGAAGAGCTGCTATCGCTCATCGATTGCTGCATTGTGCATGTATCCGCACTATAGGTCTTCGATCTTCTTGAGCAATTCATCGGTTTGTTCCCCCTCCTTTACCTCGAAATCCTTTTCTTGAGTCTGCAGCTTTGATCTGCGTTCCTTTCGCGAAGATTCCGTTTCAGCAATGTTCAAAGCTCCAACGGCTTGCAGTGGCTTCGCGTACTTTCGGTCGATTTCTGCGAGTTGTTTCTTCTCATTTTCCAAAATGTCTCTGAGGTTTTGGACCTGCTCGGGCGTCATGATCGGCAGGATATTGATCCAGTACTGCCGCTCTTCGTCGTTCATGCTCTCCGATCCCAAAATAAGATCAATGAGATCCGGATAGCGTTTCCGTAGATCATCGGAGATCGTTAGTGGCGTGGGCGGAGTCGGCATGCGGGACTATCCTAGGAGGTTTCGGTTTTCTTCTCAACTCCAATCCTCCTTACGCAACCTTCAACACCTCGTACTTCACACGTCCGGCAGGCGTATTTACTTCTATGATATCGCCTTTCTGTTTTCCGAGCAGTCCTTTGCCGACAGGGGATTCATTGCTGATCTTGTGTTCCAGAGGATCAGCTTCTGTGGACCCGACAATGGTATATGCAATAGGCTCTTCGTCATCGGTTTTATTACGAACTGTCACGGTGGTGCCGATCTGGATATCCTTCGCCTTTGTGTCAGCTTTTTTCTCGGAGATGATTTTTGCATTCTTAATCATCTGTTCGAGTTCCAAAATGCGTCCTTCGATGAACGCCTGCTCATTTTTAGCTTCTTGATACTCGGAGTTTTCGGACAGATCGCCGTAGGAGATCGCTTCCTTCAGGCGCCCGGCAACCTCTTTGCGCTTGGTAGTTTTCAGTTCATCAAGCTCATCTTCGAGTTTTTTCAAACCTTCTTTGGTGACCAATATCTGATCATTTACGAGTGCGTCATCGTCTTTATTGCTGTCGCCTTTTGGCATGATAAAACGGGGGGAATTCCGCAGTAGTGTACGACAGGGTCGTAGAGTGGGCAATGAGAATTCTCATGAAACTAGCGCACATCGCCCAGCAATTGCGGCCACGCAAGGATGGGGAGCTCGTCTACGTTCTCCTGGCACAGTGCTTCGATTACGCGCTTGGCAAGCTGTACGTTGGTAATGAGCGGAATGCGATGATCGGTCGCTAGTCGACGGATAAAGTAGCCGTCGGTGCGTTCATCGCCGCGAAAATGCGTCGGTATATTGATCACAAGGTCAACACGTTTTTTTTCCAGGTAGTCACGGATATTCGGATCACGAGGTTCGGAAACTTTGTGAAGCAGCGCCGAGGGTACATCGCGTGATTCCAAAAATTCGTGCGTGCGACTGGTGGCAAAGAACTTGAAACCGCGTTGATGCAGCGCTTGGATGGAGGGCAGCATATCCACTTTATCTTCCAATTTTCCGATCGTGACGAGGATGTTCTTCTTTGGAATGGTGAACCCCACGGCGAGAAGGGCCGTGAGCAACGCCTGCTCTGCGTTCAATCCAAAACATGCGACTTCCCCTGTGCTTGCCATTTCCACCCCGAGCCGAGGGTCTGCGCCTTTCAGTCTGTTGAAAGAAAACTGCGCAGCTTTCACGCCGACATGGTCGAGGTCGAGCGTTTGGTAGCGCTGCTCTTCGGGCGCAGTGCCGACCAGCGCCTGCGTTGCGAGGGTCGCGAAGTTGTTGCCCGTCACTTTGCTTGCAAAGGGGAAACTCCGGCTTGCACGCAAATTGCATTCGATCACTTTCAGGCGATTATTCTTCGCAAGAAACTGGATATTGAATGGACCGGAGATATGCAGAGCCGCAGAAATTGCATTTGCCGTCGCCTTAATACGACGCAGCGTTTCCAAGTTCACGCGCTGCGGAGGCAAGACGATCGTTGCATCACCCGAGTGTACTCCGGCGTTTTCGATGTGTTCGGAAATCGCATACAGAAGCAGTTTGCCGTTCTGAGAAACGCCGTCGAATTCAATTTCCTTCGCACCTTGCTCAAATTTGGAAACCACGATGGGCGCTTCCTTGTTGATGTATGCGGAGAGCGAAATATAAGCAGACAGATCCTCGGCGGAGTGCACAACGGCCATCGATGCACCGGAGAGTACGTAGCTGGGTCGAACGATCACAGGATATCCAACGGACTCGCCGAAATTCTCCGCATCTGAAAGCTCGGAAAACTCCTGCCACTCCGGTTGGTCTATACCGAGTTGATCGAGAAGGGAGCTAAACTTGTGCCGATCTTCCGCTTGATCGATATTTGCAGGCGATGTGCCGAGAATCGGAATGCCCGCAACCGCAAGGCGAGGAGCAAGGGAATTGGGGATCTGACCGCCCATGGAAACAACCACGCCCGATGCCACGAGCAGCTCGAAAATATCGCGCACACGTTCCTCGCTGAGTTCATCAAAAAACAATGCGTTACATTCATCATAATCCGTGCTGACGGTTTCGGGGTTGCTATTGAGCATGGCAACGAAATATCCCTGACGTTGCAGTTCGTGAGCCGCCTGCACGCAGCACCAGTCAAATTCAACGGACGATCCGATCGAGTACGGCCCGCCACCAAGAACGAGAACTCGCTTGCCGTGAGCATGGTGCTTGGTATCTTCTTCTCCGAACGTAACGTCGTGTTCCGTGCCGTGATATGTCAGGTACAGGTAGTTCGTCTGCGCAGGGAACTCGCCGGCGAGCGTATCGACTTGTTTGATAAATGGCAGAATGCCATGCGTTGTACGCAGAGTGCGGATGTCTTCGGTCCCCTTGTTGCAGAGTTTTCCGATCGAACTGTCAGAGAAGCCGGAGCGCTTCGCTTTCAAAAGCAGTTCGGGGTTTACGCCTTTTTCCAGAGCCGTCGCAATGCGTGCGCAGCCCGCTATTCTCTGGAGAAACCAAAGATCAATCCCCGTCGCGATATTCACTTGCTCCGGCGTCCAGCTTGATTTGAGTGCTTGCGCAACGGCGAAGATTCTCCGCGGCGTCGGTCGTTTCACTTCCTTGTCGATATTCTCAAATTCAATGGTGGAAGGATACAGCCCTGTCAGCCCGATATTAAGCATGCGTACAGCCTTCTGAAGCGCTTCTTCAAATGTCTTTCCCAGTGCCATGACTTCCCCTACAGATTTCATTTCGCTCGTGACGGTATCGTTGACGAAGCGGAATTTCTGCAGATCCCAGCGAGGCATTTTTACGGCGACGTAGTCCAGCGAGGGTTCGAAATCCGCGCATGTTACTTCGGTGATTGCGTTGCGCAAACTGGGGAGACTCTTGCCTAGTGCGAGTTTTGCTGCGACGTATGCAAGCGGATACCCCGTTGCTTTCGATGCCAGAGCAGAGCTCCTGCTCAGGCGCGCATTCACTTCGATGACACGGTACGCACGCGATTTCGGATCCAGTGCATATTGGATATTACACTCTCCAACAATCTTAAGATGCCGAATCACTTTCAGTGCAATCGATCGCAGCATCTGGTATTCGGTATTGTCGAGGGTCTGACTGGGTGCAACGACGATGGATTCACCGGTATGAATACCCAGCGGATCGACATTTTCCATGTTGCACACCGTGATGCAATTATTGACGGAGTCACGCACCACTTCGTACTCAATCTCTTTCCATCCTGTCAAATCTTCCTCAACAAGAACCTGTGGCGATTCCACGAACGCAATCTTACAAAGTTCATTCAGCTCCTTTTCGTTGAATGCACGTCCGCTTCCCTTTCCTCCAAGCGCGTAGGCCGCCCGCACAATGACGGGATACCCGATTTCGGTTCCTGCGTGCAGCGCTTCGCTCATGGTTTCACAGGCAAAACTTTTAGGAACGTCGACATCAATGGATTTTAGCTCCGCATTGAACGCCGCCCGGTCTTCGGTTTTGCAGATACTGTCCACGCTCGTTCCCAACACGCGGATGCCGTGCTGCTTTAAGATGCCACGTTTCTCCAGCTCCACGCCGCAGTTGAGTGCGGTCTGTCCACCGAAACTCAGTGCGATTGCGTCGGGTTTCTCGATGACGATGACGCGTTCCACAAACTCCGGCGTCACCGGCTCAAAGTAGACGCTATCAGCCAGTCCCCAACTGGTTTGGTTTGTTGCGATGTTGGGGTTGATCAGTACTACGCGTTTGCCTTCCTCTTTGAACGCTTTGATCGCCTGACTCCCGGAATAGTCGAATTCGCCTGCTTCCCCGATCTTCAGTGCACCCGAACCGAGGAGCAGTATGGTATGTATTTCGTTCAATTCCTTGGGAAAAAGCTCTCCTTCCCCCGCATTTTGAGGGGCAGAAGCGCCCTTGGACATTCCAGCGTTCATGTTCCGAGGCAGCCTACATGCCGTGGAGTGGTGGTGCAAGCGCTTCCTATGGAACCTCTAAAAAATGTCATGGTGAGCTCGTCGAACCATACATTTTTCCTTTTTTCTGCCAATTTATCGTCCTTCGACGAGCTCAGGATGACAAATTGGTCAGTTGATCAGATGTTCCCTTGCTTTCACCTTTTCATGTACTTTGCTACGCTAACTTCCATGCATCGCACCGCATGGTTTATCATCATTGGGTTACTGGTTCCGGGAACATTGGTACACGCAGGGGAGTGGGAGAATGCAATGACTGATTTTGAATTGTACGATGAGGTGATCAGTAACGATTCGCAAGATTTGGACCGCATGCAGCAGGATGCCCAGTTGGAGGA
>CAYGDT010000023.1:0-18079 GCA_964348745.1 uncultured Candidatus Peribacteria bacterium | reverse complement strand
ATATAAATAGTTTATCATACGTTTATGAAAAACGACCTTCCTAAACACTATAGGGGGAATGAAGTTTTTACTGCGATGGGGCTTAAGGGTACAGATTTTTCTGAGGAGAATGATGAGTTTATATCATGTCTACATGGAACAGTGGGTACTGCGGATGCCGAAGGTGCAATTGCATTTCAAGCATCGTTAACATCAGAAGCTAGGGTGATTGCTAATATCAGTCATGTTTCAGAATTAGCACAAGCCGTATTGGAGTATGAAGTACTACGGAAGAAAGGAAAGGTGGTAGAAAGTGATTTATTGAATGGTCTTAAAAGAGAGCAAAAGCCAAATGAAATTGTACGGTCTTCTGTGTTAAATAACACAGTAATTCTACTACTGCTTACGAAATATCACGTTCCTGAAAATTTATTTACTCCGATGATCGTGATCATGGGCTTGTTTATACGTTACGGTGATAATGATAGCCATATTAATGGTTCCATCGCTGGTTATTTAAAATATTTTGATGCTGAGAAACAAACATTTTTACTCGAAGTAGCTACAAAAATCATAGACTTTGACTATCCGCGAATCTTAAAAGCGCATACGAAAAACTAGACTTTGTCATTTTTGAACCCGGGAACCTGACTGCGTTCACTTTTTCTTCTTCGGATCAATTTTCGCCTTCTTTTTCCCAATCAATCCATCGGGGATTGGCAGTGCTGCCTGACGCACGCCCCATGCGACGCCATCGAGCATTTCCCCAAAGAAGGAACTACTCTTTTTCTGCGGAGGTTTTTTCGGATCGACCATAGTGAGTGTGGGAAAGGAAAAGCATTTTACACGCTATTCCTCCGTGGTGAGAGGGTCAAGAAATTGAGCGTCTTGAGGATGAAAAAGCATCCCAAAGATTCCCTTTTGTAGCGCTTTTCGCTATTCTACTTCCCATGCGTATCTTCGCCCTTGAAACCGACGTCCAGAAGATCATCAAGCGGTTCTGTGATGAAGGCGAATGCGTGCTGCTCGTGACGCCGTACCATACTCTGTCGTTCTTCTTTGCCAGCTTGAGAGAAGTCGCCACGTCTGTTTTGCTTGTTGGAGCGGGGGTTTTTGCGTGGTACATGGGTTGGCCGATGCTGATAACCATCGGCGTTCTTCTGGTGGTCTGGGTCATCTTCGTATTCTTTAATTTATTAAAGGCGTACCTCGATTGGCTCTACGACTGCATCGTCATTACGAACGACAAGGTGATCCTTGTGGATCAATCATCGGTATTCAAACAAGAGATCAAGCCGCTCTATGTCGATAACATCGGAGGAATATCCACCCAGACGCAATTTTGGAATATCTTTCCGTTCGGGGTGCTCACCATTCACCTAAAAGAAGGATTGGGCGGCGACAGCCTTCAGCTTCGCTATGTCCCCAATGTCGAAGAAGTCGCGAGTATTATCTCCAATGTCGTAACGCAGTATCAGCGCAAGCTCCAGCGTAAAGACGCATCCTCAGATCAAATCTCTGATGGCACGTAATTGAGCGGGGCTGAGCACCGAGAGGAGTTCGGTATCCGATGCGCTTTTGATGATGTCTACCGAACCGAATTTTTTCAGCAGTGCATGTTTCGTCTTTTCTCCGATGCCGGGTACGGCGTCCAGTGCGGATCCGATCATGCTCTTTGCCAGGCGATTTTCGCGGTGGGCGTTTGCAAACCTATGCGCTTCGTCGCGCAGCCGTTGCAGGAGGAATCCCGCTTGGCAGTCCGACGGCAGATCAATGGGGAACGATTGCCCCGGAACGAACACTTCTTCCTCGCGCTTGGCGAGTCCGATCACCGGTATCTGCAACTCCAGTTCTTTGAGTACTTCCACAACTGCGCTCAGTTGCCCCTTGCCGCCGTCGATCACGAGGAGGTCGGGGTCAGAGATCAGTGAGTTATCCAGTTTGTGTTTTGATCGTATGTAAACCATGAGGATCCCCGGTTTATTCTTTGCAGTAAAGCGATCCAAAAGATCCTGAAAAATCTTTGGTGGAGTTATTACCCGTTCAAAACCAATTTCTTCGTAATACGATTCCAGATTTGTTTTCGCGCCAACAGTGAGATAGATTTTCGAAAGTTTTGATGTATTTATGATGGTGCGGATAATCAAGTGGCCAAGTTTATCGCCTCGATGCTGTTCATCCACCCATACAGATCGCAGTTGCCACACGTCTTTCGTGCGTTCAAATAATCTTGCGAAGCCGATTACTTTTCCTTCGCACCTGGCAACCGTGTAGTCTTTATAGTCAATTGCATCCTCTCCAATTGTCTCGCTTTGTGCATTTGAAATCTCTTCGATAACGAGCTGCTCTTTTTTCAGAGCCTTGCCGAGAGTTATGCCACGTGCTTCAAAACGCTCTTTCTCTTTCGAGAGATACCGAAGTCTGCGTCGCAATACTTCCTTCAGCGCCTTGTAATCGTCGATCTCCCCCTCCTTTACCGTCCGAAGCGTAAAGGAACGATATTCCTTGTTCGCCGACTTTCCGTTGAGCATCACAACCATGCTTCCGACTGTTTCGGTGCCGCCGAGGTGCGAGATGTCATACCCTTCTATGCGTCGCGGTTCTTCGGGTAGATCCAATGTATCTTTCAGTTCCCTGAGTGCCGTGGCGATATTGCTTGCAGCCGCTTCCCACTTCGCAAACTGCTGCGCGATCTTCTGCGCGGCATTGGTTTCCGCCATCTGCAGCAATTTGTTTTTCTTGCCGCGCTCCGGCTCGCGAATTTCGGTTTTCTTGCCACGCACTTCCCGTAACCACTGTTCCAGCACCGCACGGTCTTTGATCTCTTCCTGAATTAAAATGAGATCGGGGATATCGGTTTCCAATGCGTAGTACTGCGGTATCAATTCGCTGATGACGGGTGAAATGCGGTCGGCACCTCCTGCAAGGGAGAATGCGCGCTCGTCGATCAACTTGCCGCCGCGTTGCCGAAGGACAACCACTTGGGATTTCCCATTCTGGAGAGCGACTCCGATGGCATCGGTATTGTCGCGCGACGTGTCGGAGACGACTTGTTTCTCCGACAAGGATGTTATGTACCCGAGCGTGTCTCTGAGCTTCGCGGCTTTCTCAAACTTCTTCTCCGCGGCCGCTGCAGCCATCATCGCGCGAACGGCATCCACTGCATTTTCCGTCTGTCCCCGCAAAAACCGCACGATGTTTCCTATCGCTTCCTGATACTGCTCTTGGCTGATCGCCCCGACACAGAGCCCGTTGCACTGCCCGATTTGTTCTTGCATGCACGCGCGCGCGGCTTGCTTTCCACGATTGCGCGCCTCGATCGATTGCAGACACGCCCTAAAATGAAAGATGTCATGCAGGGTATCGAGCGTGCGTTTGATTTCGTACGCGCTGAGGTATGGACCGAAGTATTTTGCTCGATCGTCTTCCCTGCCTGACCGGCAGGCAGGCATCTTCCGTACTACGCTGACTTCGGGATACTCTTCGGCGGATATGCGCACATAGACGTAGTTCTTGTCGTCTTTCATGAGGACGTTATACTTCGGTTTTATTTCTTTAATCAGATTCGTTTCGAGGATCAATGCCTCCAATTCCGTCGATGTCACAGTGACATCAAAATCCGCAATGTGTTTGCGGAGGCTGAGTTTCCATGGTCCTGTTGATTTGTCAGCTTCTTTTTGCACATAACTTTTCAATCTGTTTCTCAGGTTTTTGGCTTTGCCGACGTACAACACGTCTCCTTTGGTGTTCAGCCAGCGGTAGACACCGGGCGAGGCGGGGGCTTTGGCGACGCGGGCGCGGAGTTGTGCAAAGGCGTCCATGTCAGTGGATAGTGGAGAGTAATAATGGATAATGGATAGTGAATAGTGGATAACGAATGATACTCCTACTATCCTTAATAGTGCATTATCCACTTTCCACTTTCCACTATCCTCTATCCGTTATCCTTTTTCTATGCCGCTCGTCTCCATCCTCATTCTCAATTATCGCAATCCCGCTGCGGCAGTTGCCTGCGTGCAGGACATGTTGAAGCAGTCTATCGCAGATCGTTGTGAAATTCTTGTGATTGACAATCATTCGCTGGATGATTCGGTGGGCGTGTTGCGTAACAGGCTTAGCGGTGTGCCAAATGTGCGTATTATTGAGACGCCGCACAATCACGGTTTCGGTTACGGATATAACTACGGAGCCAGGTACGCGTCAGGGGAGTATCTGCTGATCAACAATCCGGACAAACGTCTTCAGAGCGACGGACTGGAGAAGATGATCGCGCGGATGCAGTCGGAACATTCCATTGGCATCCTTGCGCCGAAGCTGATGCACGGCGACGGAACACAGCGTCTTTCCATACGTACTTTTCCTCATCTCATAGACATTCTTGCCCGCAGGAGCGTGCTTGGGAAACTCTTTCCCAGTCGCTTGCGGCGCTACTTGATGCTCGATGCAGACCCCAGTGCCGAACAGAAAGTAGATTGGGTGGTGGGTGGGTGCTTCCTCATTCGCCGAAGCGTGTACGTGGAGCTCGGAGGGTTCGATGAACGGTTCTTTCTCTTCTTCGAGGATACGGATCTCTGCCGTCGTTGCCGTGCGCTCGGTAAGACGATCCTCTATTACCCCTCCGTCATCGGGAACGATAAAAAATCTCGCCTCTCCGGAGAGCGCTTTGTTGATTTGATTTTCCGAAAAACTGGCAGGATTCATGTTATAAGCGCGATGAAGTATTTCTGGAAATGGGGAATGAGTGTTTAAGTTCACGAGTTCTTAGTTCTTAGTTCAACCCCCAAAACTCCGCTGTTTTTTTAATTGACCCATATCCGTCCTTCCCGTAGCCTTTCTTGGCTTTTTATGGAAATGATCCCTCTCCAAGCACAGGCACGTTCTTCAGGAGGCACAATTACGCATTTGCGGGCTTCCGGTAAGGTTCCGTGTGTTCTGTACGGCAACGAAGTCGACAACTTGCAGTTAGAATGCGCCTATGGCGATATTTTTCGTTCCTACGTCAAAGCAGGGGAGAGCGTCCTTGTTTCATTGGAAATCGGTGCCAAAAAGGTTCCGGTATTGTTCCACGCAGTCCAGTTCGATCCTGTCACCGATCGTATGACGCATGTGGATTTCTATGCGGTGAACATGAAGAAATCCATCGATGCGCACGTGTCGATTAAGTTCATCGGCGAGTCGCCCGCTGTCAAAGGACAGGATGCCATCTTTGTGAAGGTGCATGATCATGTGACAGTTGAGTGTCTTCCCGGCGATCTTCCGCATCATGTGGAAGTAAGTATCGAAACTCTGAAAGAGTTCGGTGATTCCATCACGGTGGCCGATATCATTGTTCCGAAAGGCGTCACTATTACCGATGATGCCGAAACGATGATCGCAACTGTTCAGGAGCCGCGTAAGGAAGAAGTAATCGAGGTAGTCGCTCCGATTGAAGGAGCGGTACCTGCCGGAACGGAAGCAGCTGCCGCAGAGGGTGAGCAGCCGCAGGAAGGCGCAAAGAAATCCGAGTAAATTTCCGGTCATGCTAGCAAGAACACTCTCGGTCATCGTGCTCGTTCTGACGCTGCTTACAGGCGTTGTTTTATTGACCAGAGTTCCATTGTTCCCCCATGAAGTGGCGTCCGACCGGCTTGCGAAACAGGAGGATCGCGTGCGAGGCGAAACGTTCTTTTCCGGAGTACTGTCGCGCCTCAGTCTTCTTCCCGGATTTCGCAGTCATCCGCAACCGTTTACGATCATGGTTGAAAATCAGGAAGATGCACGTCCGTATCAGGAAGGGTTGGAAGCAGCATTGATGGTGCAAGAATTTTTGGTTGAAGGGTTTATCTCACGGTTTGCGGTGATCTTCGACGCCCGTAATATTCCGCGCGAGGTTGGTCCCGTTCGCTCGCTTCGACCGTACTTCCTCGACGGTATGGCTCCGTGGTCCAGGCTCGTTATCCATGCGGGCGGTAGCCCAGAAGCCCTCGATCGTGTCCGGGACGGTTCGGATTTTACTGCGATTAATCTTCTGTACTACGACACAGACGGTTCCCTGCGTAAAGTTGGACCTCCGGCTCCGCATAACGTCTTTCTCTCTCGCGAAAAGATCACAGAATTGCTCAATGATGCCCCCGAGCAGTTTGTACAAAGTCTCGACGGACCGCTCTTCCCGGTCGGGAGAGCACACGGAGGGGAGCCTGCGGAAATCGTCCATGTTAATTTCTACAATACCGAGCATAACGAAGTCTACGAATACCTTCCTCTTGCCAATAAGTACAAGCGTACGGACGGCACTGTCGTCTCGGATGCGCGTCCGTCGAATCTCGTGGTTCTGGAGGTTCCGATCGATTCTATCGGAGAATACGGCCGCCTCTTCATGACTCTCAATGGCAGAGGCAAGGCACTGCTTTTCCATTCCGGCAAGGCATGGGAAGCTCACTGGAGCAGGCAGAATTTTAAGGAGCCGTTCCGTATTACGGATAGCGAAGGAAAGGATGTTCCGTTTACCTACGGACAAATATGGATGGTCGTCCTGCCGACGATGGATCGGGTAACGTGGAAGGAGGCAGACTAACCTTCTCTTAAGAATTCCGGCAAAATCAGCGGAGGCTTTATGTTTGGAAGTTTCTCAATACACTCCAGATCCTCCAGCGTCACTTTGCCGATGTACAGGCGGCGGAGATCGCCGCCGTTTGCAAGGAATGTAACGATACGCTTGTAACCGCGGAAGTAGACAAGGCTCTTGGTAAATCCTCCCGGCTGAGATGTGTCTCCCATGCCGCGTTTCATGGCGACACTCTGCTGGATCGCTTTCGCCATCGACAGACCAAGTTCGTTTTGAAGATACGCGCGCGTTTGCGCCAGAGAGTGCTCCAAGCTAAACGCAAGACCCAGTACATTCTTCTCGGGGCTGAAGCGTTTTTCAGCATGCGGACCTACGATGCCGCGTTCATTTTGTATCGCTAAGCCTTCCTGCGTATCCAAATACCCCGCGCACCCTCTGCGCAGAATCTCGTAGGGTTGATGGCCGCCGTTTTCCGATGTCAGGACATGAGTCTCGATCTCATGCGCGATGAGTGAGGCAATATGTTCTTTTGTAAAAATCGCATCGGAACGTATAAAGATGGAATTTCCGCCGACTGTCATGCGGGCGACCAGTTTCTCGCGTATCTTTACCTTCCAGTCGTATAATGCATAGGATTTCAGAATTTCTTCGAATGCTTTCTGTGCCTGCGTAGCATTCAGCATACGCTTCAGCGGTGGAGCAAGATCGCAGGCGAGTCGAAGGTCTAACGCTTCGCGTGCGGCGTTGATCAGCTCTTGCGTCGGCTCTCCAAAGAGCGCATACGAGGCTTTGGTGAATGCAGATTCATTCCCACGCGCGTGCAAGAGTTCTCTGCGCAGGAGCAGTTCTTTTCGTTTTTTCTCCAGTAGCATTCCGAGAGGAGATTCGTCTTCGATCTTTTCACGGAGCCTCTTACGCACTTCATCAAGATCAGCATCGATTGTCGGATAGACGAATATCGGATTATAGAGTTCATCGCTCTGCAAACGCTTCAATTCCTCGATGAGGTTCAATGGCTTGATGAAGCGCAGGAGCTGCAGATCTCTGTCGATCTGCCCGTACATGCGGTCGAGTGCGCGAAGATCCGTTTTTTGTACAATCGGTTTTTTGTCGCTCTTCACCAATTTCTTCGTTGGGTCGATCAGAAATCCGCTTAAGTCCCGCGCTCCTATAATCGCACGATGCGCTGCGGTGTCCCCCTGTTCCACGAGCGTTTGAATCTTCTTTCCTCCCAACATAAATTTCACGCGGAACAGACCCTGTGTCTCATCCGCTTGGACGCCCTTTTTTTTCGTAAGCTCCGCGATGAGTGTCGTGGAGAACATTGTACGTTCTTGCCCTCCGGAAACGGCGGCGGTTATCTCCATCGCCGAACCATCTTCCAACGTAATTTCTATGAGCTCCTGCAATCCCAGTGTCGGTTTTGGAGTCTCTTTGCTCGTTTCTTTCTTCTTCGTCTTACTCCCAAAAAGATCTTGCCCTATACGCACGCCTTTCTCGGGAGAATCCACCTTCAGCCCTTTTACGCGTTCAAGTCGCGCTCCAAGCGGTGCGAGGTTTGCCACTTGCACCATGAGTCCCGCGCGCGCGTTGACTTCCAGCAGTGCCGGACCCATCTGTGCATCTATTGTGATATCGACAGCGAGGTAGCCGATGTTGGTGAGCTGTTGAATGCGCGAACATACCAGCAGAATATCGTCCCAGTAGGGGATCTTGTGTCCTGCGGGAGATTCTCCGTGTGGCAGTACGGTGATCATCTTGTGATACTGCGCCGCGTGCGTCGTGACACCTTTGGCGATATCGATGCCGATGCCGATGCCGCCGAGGTGAATGTTCGCTTTTCCGTCGCTGTCTGCCGTCGGTATGCGCAGCATGGCCATGACGGGCACCAGATTAAAGACAATGACGCGGATATCGGGCAGCCCCAAAGGACGAAAGCGTTCGAAGCATTCGTGTGGTTTTAAAATCTGCTCAAAAAACGCCGTATCAAGCATCCCTTTGAGCGAGAATTTTCCGTCGAGAATATCTTCGATATGTTCACGAAGTTCCTGTTCGTCCATCGGTACGTTCCCATTACGCAGAAATCTTCCGGATTTATCTCGACCCTTCAACACTAAAATACCCTCGCCGCCGAAACCCTGATTCGGCTTGAGAACGCACTCGTCGGGTAGTTGACCGAAGTCGAAGTTCCACAATTGGTCGCGGTGTTCGATGCGTCCGTAGAGTTTAGCAACGGGAATGCCGCGCGCCGCGAGGTACGCTTTTGTTTTAAGTTTGCTGTCTGCAAGCGCAATCGCTTTTTTTGTATTAAACGGCCGTATGTACAGCAAATAACGAGCATTGAGGCCGAGAACGCCGCTACGTGAAAACGGAAAAAGGATAGTGGATAGAGGTAACGAATACTACATTGGATTATAGATTGATTCTTCATTATCCACTATCCGTTATCCACTTCTTATTCTTCTTGCAAATGCTTAAAGACCTCGCGGAACCGGAAGTATTCTACGAGCCGTAATCCCGTCCACCTGCCGAGGAAAATATTGATGATGATGGTCAGCAGTACCAGTTCCGGGTATGCAAGAATGATCGACTGGAGAAACGAAAGTTGCACGATAAAGACGCAGACAAGTGCGGCAAGTATCGTTTCGACGATCCCAAAAACAGCGGCTTTCCATCCCTCTTCCGCTTTGACAGTGAGAAAACTTTCGGAGAGCGTGGACATGATCAGCAGCACAAAGATCGTATCTCCCGAGAGCGTGACTCCCCGGTATGCGCCGATACTGATTAGTACGAGCAGCGTCAGACTCACCATCGTCAAGATAATCGCAACTTTGGGAACATAGAGCAGGCGCCATCGTTTCATAAATTGACGCGTAGCGTAACCGGTTGAGACGATGAATATGAGAAACAGAAGCCCTAACTGCCATCCGAGCGCCAGGAAACTCAGAGCCACAATGGACGGCGTGTAGAGGCCGAATGTCGTGATGCCGATGACTTGCTTGAGAAACGCAAGGATCGTAGCGATGATCGGCAACATGAGGAGAAGCATCACCGTTTGACTGGAGACGCCATGTGTCAGCATGAAATTCGTCAGAGACGAAAGCAGATTCCACGGTCGGATGCCCGTCGAAGATTTGTCCACGACGACGACATCGATGTCGCGTGTTCGCAGTTCTCCAAGAAAACCGTCGATGTTCTTTGCCGTCATAAGGGGATTCAGTGCTTCTTTGCGCGTTACCAGAATGCGCTCCGGTTGAATGACGGAAAACGGTCCTCCTGCGGTGCGCGCGAGCGTACTTAATCCCCGATCCGAGATCAGGATAATCGTTTGATTGTGGATGGATTCAAACTTATCAGGACTGCCTTCGGTCGCGCGCATCAACGCCTGCAACCCTTTGATACCTTCCGTCCAGAGAACGACTGCATCAGCGCCGCTTAACGTATCGCTTTCGTCGTTGAGCATGGAGAAGATCGACTCTTCGACCCCGAGTGGAATTGCCGTTGTCGCGGGCTGAAGCACGCGCAGGTATACGTTGGCTTCCGATGCTGCCAAAAGATGCAGGTCCAGTTTGTCGGCAGGAATGGTGCTATCCGCAATGAGTACGATCTTCCTGTCATACACCGTGATGATGCGTTCCGATTTTGCGATCTTTTTCTTTCCATCAATAATCGTGGAAATCTCCAATCGAATGGAAACCACGCCCGGTGTCTCGGGTGTGTATACCGCTTCTACGGATCGACTGATGGGCACGGTACTTTGGCCCCGATACCATGTGTACTGAGGATTCCCGCCGAGACCGCGGCTTGCAGAAGCATCGAGTACGATCGTTCTGCCGACTTTCACTTCTTCCGGCCCCGTAATGATCGCAGTGAGCGGTTCGGGTTGCGTTGCAACTTGCGCAGTCGCGAGTGTCGGTAGCAAGAGTGCAATTGCGAGGAGAGTGCGGAGCATGCGGGAGTAGTGTACATGATGTGTTATCGGTGATCGGGAATCGGTGATCAGGTATCAGTAAGCCGATTTCCGATTCCTGATTACCGATCACTGGACCGGTGCTTCCTTGCCTTCTGCACCCTTCCTTTTTGTACATGCAGTTCTTTATACTTCTCCACCTGCGGATAGAGTTTTTCGATACAGCGATCAACCGCTTCGACCACTTCCGGTCTGCGAGATTCCGCGCGGAGGACTTTGTCGGGAAGCTTGAGCGTGAGTGCCACTTTCATCGCATCGCGTTTTTTCTCGGTATCTCGGTGTTCCGCCTCTATGCGGATATAACTGCCTTCATCTTTGACTCTTTGGCAGTACGTTGCCAATTTGCCAATCTTCTTGGCGATTGCGAGCATCTCACGGTCGTTATAGTGAAACCCCTTCTCGAAATGTTGAATATTCATGACAAAAGAGGGAAATAAAGCAAAATTCGCCGTCAGTGTATCACAGGTTCTCCAGCGTGTCGTATCTTTTAATTTTGCCTCAAATGTGCTAGAATAAGAAGAATTCTTCAAAAAAAACACATACAGTTTCTATGGCCGAACCAGCTCTACCAGTGGCACCGCCGGAATCTCCGGATTCCAAACTCGGAAAATTCGTCGCAGAGCTGCGTTCTCTTCGTGAAAAACTTCCGAGCATTGAACCTGCTTTGATTGATGCAAAATTGACAGAATTGCAGGATAAACTTACTGGCGCGAAAGAAACGTTGCTGGAAGCGTCTGCGGCAGCCCGTAGACAATTGGAAGAAGAGATTGATCTCTTGCCCGGAACGCTTGCCAGTCTTCCCGATGCGCTGAAAGAGCAATTAAACTATAAGACCGTACTTGAGAACATCGAAGCCGTGCGCACGGAAATTGCTTCGCGCATTGTTTCCATTCTCGACGAAGCCGAGAAGGGCGGAGGCATCGGTTCAAAAATCGCCGGCGGTATTAATGTTGCCATGGCGTCTATTGCCGCAAAATTTGGCTGGGCACAGGACAAAGCTTCGCAGTGGGGATCGAACATATGGAACGGTCTGATGAACGCATATCACGCGGGACTTGCCAAGCTGAAAGATCACGAAATCGATGTGTTCGGTTTATTCAAAGTGAAGACAAAAGATATATTCGGCGGATTGATCGACTTCGATCGTCATGCGCGGTTCCCCGTGGAACGTTCTCTTGCGGAGCAGATTAAGAAGTATAACGGAGATAAACCTGAGACAGATGTTTCGCGTTTTACTCTGGCGCAAGACTGGGACAACAGCCTCGTTGCAGAACAAGCGTTGCAGGCAGCATTTGCCGCTCTTCCTGCTGCGGGTAAGCCTTCTTATCCGGATTTCATTGCCGCAAAATTCACGCAGGCAGCGCCGAAGCTCGGCGGTGGCGAGATCACTCTCTCGCGTATCGTGAACATTCTTAATCTACCGACTCCCGTTTTGGGAACACCGGAGAGCGCACCAACTACGGAACCTACATTGCCGGATATCGCAGATTTCACGTCGCTCCAAGCAGGTGTTCCTCTCGGGGGAACATTTGGAATGCTAAAGCTTGTTTCTCCAAATAGCATGTTCGTTTCTGGAAAGAAGTGGAAAATTCTTGAAAAGAATGGCGCTGCTCCAAAAGAATTTCCTCAGGGAATCAACATGCAAGACGGCGTACTCGACAGTCAGCGACTCATGCTGCGTGCTGTAGATGGAATCGACGGGACTACGAAAAAAGAAATTCCCGTCACGCGGCAAAAATGCATTGAGATGATCAAGCACATGGCGTTGCAAACAACTGCTTTCGATATCGGCAACGGTTATTCCATCGAACTTTCCTCCTAAATACATGTCAGATGTCATTGATCCAACAAAGGCTCAAGTTCCAGACTCCACGGATGCATCTACGGAGCGCGAGAACCGTGCATTTGCAGATTTTACAGCCGAGCTTGATTCGTTGGTACGTGGATGCAACGACCGGCTGACAGCGCTCTCCGTCGCAACCGACGAGAACCGCGATGAACTCCTGCATGATTATAATGAGATTGAGCAAGAGATTCGTAATCTCGTTATTGAGGCAAACAGTATTTTAAGCGAGACAGATGCCAGTCGATTCCGCAATCGCGTGGAGAGGCTTATTCGGGAAATGAACGTGGCACGCAACATCGACGCGGACAGAGGCCGTTTCGGAGAAAAGGTGACCCGTGCAACGGAGGATATGCTCGGAGCCATTGTTGGTCCGACAAATGTGGTGCTTAGGAAGGGCGCTGATCTCGGGATTGGTGCAGTTGGGAGCGTGTCGCGTTTTGCAACGCACGGTCTGGCTGAGGTTGTACTTGCCATTCGCAGCGGCGCGCAACATTTCTTCAGTAAACTATGAATCCTCCCGTCTCTCCCATTGAAATTCTCGGCAAGTTAAAGGAAGTAACCTTCGATCCTGTTGCGCTCAATGCGGAGGTAGAGAAAATCCCCGAGACGGAGCGTACTGCGGTATTCGAGGGCGTAGCGCAAGAGATTGCAAAGCTCGATCCGGAAATAAAGAAGATCGTTGATGCAAACCAGCGCGCACTGGAAGCGCGTGCGGCGACGGGTCTGACAAGTACTGCGCTTCGCAGCCTCCTTGATACGATTCAGGCGCCGGTCGTACCGCTGACTCCGCCCGTGGCAGTGGATGTCATTGCCCCCGATGCGATGCCTGTTGCAACAAACAAGCCGGAGCAAGAAAAATCCGTACTGACACAGATCGGTGACGGGCTAGCAACCGTGAGCGACACCGTACTGCCGACAGAGTGGACTACCCACATGTCGCGCGAAAGCAAAATTGCCTTCGCTTCCCTTGGAGTGCCGCTCGCCGCGTATCTTCTTTTGAAACTAGGAAAACTTCTGTTTCGCGGAGGAAAAGCCACAGTTGATGCCACAAAAAACGCCGCGAAAAACGGTCTTGGTTTCTTCGGGAAACTACTGATTGGCAGCGTGGTTGCAACTGGAGCATATGCCGTTCTCCAGAAATTGAATATTGTGCCAAATCTCCTCGGTTCGGTTGTCGATGGTGCAAAGGAGAAGGGTGCGGCATTGCTGCACTCTGCACAAGGTGCATTGGGGCTCGATGTCGAAGCGAGAGAAGCGCAGAAGTATGGTCTTACTTCGGATCAGTTTAAGACGGCGGAAAAAATGTATCTCGGGTCAAAGCCATTAAATGAGATCAAGACAGTCTTTGGGTTACCCGCCGCAGATACTTCAACTTCGCCCGCGTGGGAACTGTTTCTTGCGAAGATGAAATCGGTACATACTGCGGAGAAAGATCCTGCGAACGGTATTGAATACAATTCGATTGCCGCGTCTATGCGTAGCTACGAAGCCGTAGCAGAGGACGTATGCATTCAGGTGAGCAGGTGGTTGGATAATCATAAAGATCTTGCTGCAGTGACTGCCATAGGATTATCACGCTATGGAATTCTGCAAGGTATTTTTAAAGGAACAGGGTCCGGTCTTTTCCGATTGGGCTCAGCAGGCACTTCTTTGGCATCCTGGGGATTAAAGGAGCATAAGTTAGTGGGTTTGTTTACACTCTGCGGATTACTTGCAGCTCCCACACTCATAGAAGCAAGTAGTCACGATATTCGGATGCCAAAAAACCTATCTGCACTTTTGAAGGCGTGTTCCATGAATGTTCCTACAATCAAAGGAACAGCGCTTGGTGCAGATTTGTCTGCGATCAGTACAGAAATCTCTCGCTATGGCGCAGTGGTTGGAGAAATTGCTGGAGACGTGACTGAGTGGGCTTCCAATGAGGCGTTTGATCTCCTCAGTGCATCTGTCGATCTTCTTTTGTTGAGTGACGAAGAGGTGATTATAAACAATCATATTAATACATTCGATGCATTACGGAGCGAGCTTGCTTCAAGTGAAGCGAAAGTTCGTCAAAGAGGAGATATCGAAGCAGACAGGCAGGAGTCCACTCAGTGGCAAAACGCACAGAAAGCGCTCGGTGCGTACCGTGATCTCTTTTTGGAGCATCACAAGAAAAATATCCAGGATCCTTCGGCTTTAAGCTTCGCACTCAAGGAATTGCAAAACACTTTGAATCCGTTGGGAGTTATCGTTACCAAAAGAAGCGATCGCCTCGTATGGTTTACTAAAAATGAGCCTGATATTATTAAGGATTTCGGTGTGGATCCGCTCGAGACGAATCCAGCGACTATTCTGCAAGTATCCCAGAGTCTTGATGCCGGAGAATTCCTTACAACCAGATTTGTCCAAGCAGCGTTTCAACGTTTCCGTATGGAGATGCAGGACAACAGAGAAATGTTCCCCGCAATGAATCGCTGGCTGGCGATACCTCTCGGCAACTTGGTCTACGTTCTGGATCCGGGAAATCTTGTTCAATACTATGTTGTTCCATTCGAGCATTTTGTCTCAATTTACAAAGGTGACGAATCCTTTGGTGATTTTTCAGCTCTAGTCGGTGATGAACTCATGCAGACAGTATTATTGACAGTCAGTCCAACGATTGGCTTGCGATTGCTGAGTAAAGTTGTCGGTGTAGCCCCGCTACATACTCTTAAAGTGCAGGGTTTACGTAACTTTGTACCGTTAATGAGAGAATTGGATCTTTACTATGCATTAGAGCAATTATCCGGAGGCGTTATCAATATGCTGGAAAATGGAATTTTCCGAGGAAGAAGGATGAACACACTGCTTACGGATAAAAAACTTCACTTTGAGAAGAAGTGGTTCCGCGCAATTATGGATCCGAAGACTACGCTGACAGAATTATATAAGATTGCAGGTGAAGCTGGATTGAACCTGGATGATCTTAAAGCAAAGGGGGCGACTATTAAAGAAGTTCGAGATGGGTTGCGGACAGGTATGATTACAAAAATCAATGAAGTGGAACGTGGAAGTTTGCTTCGTGCGATAAATCCACGAAATTGGTTTCCCGGCGGAGCAAAAATAGTTCAACGCATTCAAGGTGGAAACATTATTTTTGATGATCTTGCAACATCCCGTACCAGTTTCGAAGTGCTGAAAAGTGCACTCCTGAACACGAACAAAGCGTTCACTGCGTTTATGAATCAACTGAATGCTCTGCGGACAAGCGTCAATGCAACCGGTGCGCAGATCCAGGCGTTTCTTCTTTCAAATTACGCACTGCTCAAAGCAGCGGCTGCAACGAATCCATATGCAGCAAAACTTCTTAAGTTATGTGAGTGGCTGCGGATTGGCGGTCGCGGGGCCGCACGAGCACTTCCAGTACTTACTATCGTGCTGGATTCGATATTTATCGGCATGAATGAACTGGAGATTTCCGAAGCGGTGAAAGCAGGTAATACGCAGAAGGCAGATATACTGCGTCTTAAGCGTATACCTCTGGGTATTTCTGGAGCCTCAGGAATCGCCATGCTTTCGATGAATCCAATTATTATGGCTCCTGCTGCAGTATTTATTGGTGCAAGTATGTACAGTAATGCCATTTACGATTCGATCGTCACATGGGAAAACCGCAGAACTGATTGGCTTACGTATCCGCCGGAGTATCTAGCGGAACGTTTGCGTGAGCGTGGTATCAACTACACAGATATCGGTTTGCGTACTGGCGCCGGGCATACTATGGCTTGGGGCGGATATCGTCGGTTGCGATCGTGGTTCAAGTCCGGCGCAGAAGCAAATGATCAAGAAGACGAGAGTGAATTTGAAGCTATTGAAGGAGTGAATGAACATGTGCGACAAGAGTTGCTTGCCGCGTATTTCATCAAAAAACTTCAGGTACCGTCGTATGCTTCGGATACACCGGAGATCACACAAAAGCGCATGACCACTACGGTGCAGGATTGTCTGAATTATGTCCGTAGCGTTACGAGTGGCACATATGCTATTGATGAAATGCTAGGGTTGGATAGCGTTGTGCAAGATGCAGAGTCGTATGCCAAGCTGATACAGATGCGCCGTGCGGCAGATGAACAGGGCACTGAGCGTCACCTGCAATATGTGTACGATGGTAAAGAGAAGGTGCTGGATTTAACAACACTGGATTATGTCACGGGAGCAGATCTCAGCCGTAGCCTCGATTTCCGCCGTACCTTGCGTCAGTATCAAAAAGAAGTTGCGGTCGTGCAGACGGCGATGCAGGAGATTGAGGCGATGGATATTTCGCAACTCGCCGCATAACCTGTTTACCTGTCTGCATTCTTCGACATGCTCAGGGCTTCGGGTTAGAGTGTGCGCGTGTCTCTGAGTTTTTCGCAGATCTCCTTGTATCAGGCGTGTCCCCGCCAGTACGAATTTGCGAATGTGAAAAAAATTCCAAGGAGTATCAGTGCGGGGGAGAGTTTTGGGAGCAGCATGCATAACACTCTGGCGAAGTGGGGCAAGCAAGAAATGGATAGCGGAAAGAGGATAGTGCAGAAAGATCAGTTGGAACTGTTTACAGAGAAAAACTCAGTTATCCCTGCCTTGCCGGCAGGCAGGCACTCTCCACTTTCCATTATCCACTTAATCGATCTCTGGCATCAGTCGTTTATTGTTGAAGGGTATGCAAGCAAGACCGATGCCGATGCGGCGCGCAAGCGTGGCGAGATCATCATGGGATATGTGTACGATTGGTGGAGCACGGAGAAGCGCGATGTGGTTGCGGTGGAGAAGGGATTTTTGTTGGAGGAAGCAGGGGAAACCGGAGAAACCAGGGAAACCAGGGAAGCCGGAGATTCCTCGATTGCCTCGATTTCCTCTATTCCTTCTATTCCCTTTTCAATCACCGGCCGCTTCGACCGGATCGAGAGCATCGATGGGGGACTGCGTGTCATTGACTTCAAGACGTCGGCAGTACGGTCGCAGGAGGAAGTCGATACCGATCTCCAGCTTTCCATTTATGCACTTGCCGCAGAGCAAGTCTTCGGACTCCGGTGTGTGGAACTTGTTTTACTGTTTTTGCGGGAAGACGGCGTGACACAACTGCGCACGACGCGCAGCGCCGCCGAACTCGACGCGGCGCGTGGGAGGATCACGGAAGCGGCGTGCGGGATTACGGAGCGCCGGTTCGAGCCTACCCCCGGAAGAGCGGTCTGCAGCCGTTGTCCGTACCGTGGCATTTGTGATGCTGCGGCAGTATGATGTGTCGGTGAATATCGTTACCGACGCACTTGGCATGTATCCGTTCGTCATCTGCGTGACAGTGATGGTGGTGTCGGAGATCACGAAGCATTTCAACGAGGGATTCAGAGTAGGCGTTTGGTTCAAGCATGGCGGTATGCCGAGCAGCCACAGTGCATTTGTCACATCGCTCATGATGGTCGTTGCCGATCTTGACGGTATCCGCTCTGCCACGTTCGCGATTGCCACCGTCTTTGCGAGCATCGTCTGGTACGACGCTGCGTTCGTGCGCAAGCAGGTCGGCAGACAGGCGAAAGCGCTTAATATCTTGCAGCAACTTGAAGAGTTTTCGGAGCGCGTGGGTCACTCGGTCATGGAAGTGATCGGCGGTATCGCTTTTGGAGCGTTGCTGACGTATCTGCTGCTGCTGTGGGTTTACTGATGGGGAAGCCGGGGAAGCCGGGGAAACCGGGGAAACCGGGGAGACCGGGGAAACCGGAGAGACCGGGGAAACAATGGA
>CAYGDT010000022.1:0-18164 GCA_964348745.1 uncultured Candidatus Peribacteria bacterium | reverse complement strand
GTACTCAGGTGTGTGTCGGTGAACTTACCAGTGTGAAACTATGAATAGATTGCTCTATCCATTGTAAAATTTGCGAAAATTTGGTAAAATAATAGGAATGCCTTCAAACAAAAAAACTCTTCTCGGGATCCTCTGTCTGGCAGCGATAGTCGGTATTGTTGCACACAATGGAGCCGATGTGTTGTTCCTGCAGTCAGCAGCTGCTCAAGGGTTAGGAGGAGGTGTACCGAAGGATAATATCTTTACAACAACTGGTAAACTCGCTGCGACGCTCATCGTCTCCATGCAGACGGTCGCATTTATAATTTTTCATTTCCTGCAGTTTCTGCTTGATCCCCTCTTCATCCTTGAGATCAACAAAACGCAGGGGCTACGCAACATCTGGATGTACTCCAGAGACATCATGAATGTGATCTTCGCATTTATGTTGATTGCAGCGGGTATCTTCACGGTTGTCACGGGAAACAAGGAAGTCGTACAGCAGAAATTCAAGAAATTCATTCTCGCCGTCATTCTCGTAAACTTTTCGTGGTTTTTCCCGCGCGTCATTCTGGACGTCGCAAACGTGCTCACTGCTACCATCTACCAGCTGCCTGCGGGCGTGAACGGCGGCATTGTCGAATGCATGTTGCCCGCAACGGATACAAAGCCGGCGGAAAAGTGCAAAGTGATCACGGACGTCAAATACTTCGATGCCTGCAATCCTCCTCCGGCGGGGTACGACACAACGCTCAGCATTGTGTGTTTCAAGTGGGAAGATTGGGATACGGGAACAAACACCGCATACGGCATGCTCAACGGCCTTGTGATCAACTACGGGCGACTGCCGCTGCTGGCGCGCGTCATCGCACCCGATTCCACGCCCGACGCAGCAGGGACTGACATCGACCTGCTACCGAAGTATCTCTCATTCCTCGTCCATATCATCTTGATTTTGGCACTGGTAACCATGCTCTTTTTGCCGCTGCTTGCGATGCTGGTCGTCTTCCTGATCCGGATCCCGATCATGTGGGTGACGATCGCCTTTATGCCGTTTATGTTTCTGGGGTTTGTTATGGGAGACAAAATGGGACAGTTTGATACGATGAAGATTTTTTCACACTACGTGAAAGCGGCATTCCTGCCGGCAGCGGTCGCCGTACCGTTCGCCGCAGGGTTTCTCATTCTCAGCCAGCTTGCAAGCTCCCCCTGCCCGAACTTCGGCGCTGTAGGTGCAGGAGCACTGGGACCGCTCTGCGCACCGACGGGAATGTTTGTCAGTGGAGTAAACACCCTCTGGGGAATGTTGATGCTCCTCATAGGATTCTTCATTATTTGGACGGGGTTCTGGGCGGCACTGAAGATCGACGATATCTATACAAACGTGACAGCAGGCATCAAGAGCTTTGGAGAATCGGTCGGCAAAGTTGCGCTCAAGTTGCCACTCTCGGTGCCGATTATCCCGACTGCGGCTGGAGCAAAATCGGTTCTCGGTATCGATGATTCCATACGTAGGATTCAATCCAAATTGAGCGCAGGCGATGGCCCGTTGGAATCGCTTGGGGCTGGAATGGGAATCGAGGGAGGAGCGAGGACAGATACTGACAAACTTGAAGAGGTCGTAAAAGATGGAAGCCATAAGACAGTTGACGCCTTGCGCGACATAGGAGGAGCGTTAGCCGCCGGAAGCGATACCAGGGCTCTGAAGTTAGCAATTGAAACTGCAAGAGGCGACGATACGAGCGATCTACACAAAGCTCTGAAAGAAAACGGGATTGATCCGACGAAAATTACCGTCGATGACATCATTAATAAAATGCGCGAAGGTACCGATGAAATGAAGTTAATTGTTGAGACGGCAAAAGGTTTTGACTGATGAGATTGACCTGATTGTCGCTGACACCCACACCCATGCATGCCAATCGATTCCCCACCAGATGAGGTACCTACTACCGGCGACATCGATGTCGCACGGGGCGAAGTTGAGCTTGCAGAGCTTGGGGTACGATTCGACGAAGCGATCCATCCGCTGAATGCAGTAGAAGCCTACGAGCGTCCCGCAGCGGATGCACGGACTGCCGAGCCTCTCGGCGCAGCCCTCCAGAATGAACGCAATGCATCAGTCGGGGAACACCTGCGTGCGATCGGTGAAACGCCGCTGAGCAGCGAAGCAATGGTTGCGGCTGTGCAGGAGATTGCCTCCGGAGAGCGTTTGGGCGAACTTGCCTCTAATGCACGGGGCGTCGTATTGCTTCCGAAAGGACAGGGAGAGGCGCATATCTATATCAGAGGCCGACTCTACACCGACAATAACGGTGATGAACGGGCGATGATGCAGAAAATTCAGGAACGATTGCGAAGAACGGTGAGCGCACGAGATCAATTTTATAGGGGAGGTAGAGAAGATGCATACTTGGAATACGACGCAGACAACGTGCTGAAAGTCTCTCGGTGGCAATTGGAGAAAGACCTGCGCTGGCTGCACGATGACAAACGCATCGGGCCGGATGTTCCCGACAAGAGACTGCAATATTTTGAGGGCTACGCGAACGCACTCACAGACATCGTCATGCTCAGTAACCGCAAGAGGGAATCCGAATTTCTTCACAACACTCCAAGTGTACTGACCGACCAAAAGACGCTAGAAACATATTGCCGCGACCCCGATGCAATTAAGGGCGCGGGAAAGTTCGCCCTGCTTCTTGCCGTAGGGGCGCTCGCGACTCTTTGGGCGATCAAAGATATCCGCGGCAAGACATTTTCCTTCGCAACACTGATTCTGCTCGGCGTAGTATTGTTTCTCACGCAAACGGGTTCCAAGTTCAATTTTCTTGGGAGCAAGGAATTCAGCGACGTGACAAAACGCTTATCACCAACAGAGATCAAGAAACTCATGACGCTCTCTCGTAACTCCGTCCGCTACAATCACCTGATGTCGATACTGGAATCCTACGCAAAAACGGGAATTCCACGGGAAGAGCTGCATCGTCTGACGGATCCAAAGAAGAAAGTATGGAATGCCGCAGAAAAGAAGTATGAGCTGAAAAGCGACCCCGCTCGGAAGATTGACGCGGATATAGCAGAACTCTTCGTAGGACTCCCCGGCAGTCACCAGACACTGCTCAACGGACTGCGTACCGCCGAAAGATCACCGGAAGGAAAACAGGCAACGCTTGATTTTGCAAAAGCAAACTTCGAAAGTGGAGGTACGGCGCGCGAGGAACTTGCAAGCCTCACGAGAACGCCAACGCATGTGAAGAGCTCCGATGAGGTGAAGACGCCGGCTCCAGACGAAGAAGTGCATCCTTGATTATACCTTCTTCTTCAGTTCCTTCAGATACACCTCAAGGACATCACCCTCCTGAATCAAGATAGTACCCTCGGTACGCAGACCGCAATCCGTCCCCTCCTTTGCCTCGCGGATGTCCTTTTCTGCATGACGCAAGGAGGTGATCTTTCCCGTACCCGCTTCCACGCCATTGCGAAGCAGTCGATACGGTAAACGCTTGATGGTTCCATCAAGGACCGTTCCACCGACGACCTGCTCTGTCTTCTTGGTCATAAAGACTCCCTTAATCGTCAAATGACCGAGAACTCTTTCGCCAATTTCCGGTTCCACAAGACCTTTCAGAAGTCCGTCGATGTCATCGAGCAATGCATAGATGACGTCATACTCCTGCACTTTCACTCCCTCGCGATCTGCGGCTCGCATACTCGACGACGGCACGGGTGCGTGAAATGCAATCACGATACCATCGCTGGCCGACGCCATCATAACATCGGTTTCGGTGACGGATCCTATGGCAGCGTGGATGACTTTGACCGTAACGAGTTCCGTGGTCTTCTTGTTGAGCGCGTCGCGTATGGCATCCATCGATCCCTGCGCGTCGGCTTTTAAAACGACTTTGAGCTGCTTGAGTTTTCCTTCCGAAAGACGGGAAACAAGATCGGCGAAACTGCGCTTCTTGCGCAGTGCGCTGTCGCTCCGAACCGCTTCGGAAAGCGCCTTCGCCTGTTGCTCGGTCGGGACAACCTGCAGGATGTCGCCCACCTGCGCGACTTCGGACAACCCCGAAATGCGCACGGCACCGGATGGTCCGACGATATCAAGTTTTACACCGTGCACATCCATCATCGTGCGCACCTTCCCCGAAACGCTGCCACACACAAAAGCATCGCCCACGTAGAGTGTCCCCGTATTGACGATAACCGTGGCAAGGGCGCCGAGCGACTGATCAAGATGGCTCTCCACCACAGTCGCAATACCGGCACGATTAAAGTTTGCACGCAGATTGCGTTCCTGCCCCATCAACACGACCGTATCCAGTATTTCATTGATCCCCTTCTTGGTCTTGGCGCTGCAGAGAATCGTCGGAGTGGACCCACCCCAATCGGTAGGCTGCAATCCGTAACCGGCAAGCTCTCCTTTGACACGCTCAGGGTCCGCGCCCGGCTTGTCCATTTTATTGATAGCAACGATGATCGGCACATTGGCATCCTTCGCGTGGTCGATCGCTTCGACCGTCGTAAGTTTCACGCCTTCATCCGCAGCAACAACAAGAACGACGATGTCCGTCGCCTGCGCTCCGCGCGCGCGCATGGCAGTGAACGCCTCATGACCGGGCGTATCGATGAAGGTAATTTTGTGCATTTCGGATCCGGTTGAATCCTGATACTCAATTTGATACGCACCAATATGCTGCGTGATGCCTCCTGCCTCTCCTTTGACCACGTCGGTATTGCGGATGGCATCGAGAATGGAGGTTTTTCCATGGTCAACGTGCCCCATGACTGCAACGACCGGCGGCCGCGGGGAAAGGTTCTCCGGCTCGTCTTTCGTCAGCTCCTCGAGGTTACGACTCATGAGAGCCGTCGCGCTGGCAACAGCTTCCTCCTTTTGTACGGTTACGCCGAGTTCCGCAGCGACGATCGCCGCCGTATCGTAGTCGATATTCTGCGTAATGGTTGCCATAACACCATTGCTCATGAGCATCGCGATGACCTTGGGGATCTGCACTCCGGTTTTCTCCGCGAATTCCTTCACTGTAATCAGGTCAGGAAGCAGCACGACTCCCTCTTTCTTTTTGATCTGCTGCTGGTGTGTGGTAGCGGCTACCTTCGGACCGCTTTCCATATCCGGTTTATGCTTTTTTTTCGGAGCCTTACTGAGAGCTTTCGTCTGCGCATCGATCGCCTTCTGCGGAACGCCTTCCAGTGTGAGTTTTCGCAGAACATTGACTTCCGTTTTCTGTACGCCCGTCTCTTTCAGCTCTGTTGCCTGCTCTTGCGGCTCCTCATCTTCTTCGCGACCCGCCGTCTGCTCTTCCTCCGGAGGCAGGCTGCCGAAGAGTGCATCCATATCGACCGTAAGCCCGTGACGTCTTGCAACGAACCGCACGATCCCTTGCGCAAGGTTATCGGGGATTTCACGATCGGTCGGCTTCACGCCGAAATCGACATTTAAAAGCTCCTTACGAAGCTGTTGACCGGTCATGCCGAGAGCCTTGGCGACCTGAACGAGACGCATAAAATACTGGGCGAAAGCCGTGAAGAGTGTAACAGAGAAGTGCCTGGAACAAAGAGTAAAGCGTGAAGATACGATAGAAAATCGCATGCACGTGCATGTCATCACTACTTAATTTTGCGTACTGAGCTCTGAAACAACATCCGTTCCCCCACCGCTTCTCGGCACATTCGAATCAGACTTCTCCATTTCCGAGAGCACATCTTTCCCCGCCACGCGTGGCGTAAAGGCGGTCTGTGGCTTTGCAGCAACGCTTTCTTGCGGCTGTGGAATGTGCGTTTGCGTATAGGCGAACCCCTGCGAGGAAGCTTCACGCTGCGCGCGCATCCCCTCCTTCAGTTTTTGCACGCAATCGAGAACGGCGAGCGCGAAGTTCTCGAATCCTTTCACTTTGAATCCTGCTGCACGCGGATGTCCGCCTCCGCCGAAAAGCTGCCCCGAGAGACTGCTTGCGTCGACGGAAGCTGAAGAACGCATACTCGCTTTGAGACCCTCTTCAGTTTCCGTAAAGAGTACGTGCACATACGCATCCGGAATTGTGGAGATTAATTCATCCAGAATTCCTGCCGTTTCTTTACTGGTCGCCTCCATCTCCGCGAGATCTTCTTTGCTCACCGAAGACCAAACGATCCCCGCGCCACGATCGATCTGGATCTTGTTTAACGCACGGCCCCAGATTTTAAGCGTGGAGAGAGGCTTCGTTTTATAGATATGCTGGACGATTTCTTGCTGGCGCGCACCGCGCTCCAAAAGCTCCGCAGCGACTTCCAAGCTGCGCGGCGTGGTGTTTGGGTTCTGGAAACTGCGGGTATCGGTAATAAGACCTGTCAGGAGAAGCGTTGCAATATCGGGCGTCATGCGATCTTTGAACAAGGATTCGCGCGTGAAAAAATCGTAGAGCACCTCCGTCGCCGAAGCGGCCGTGGTATCGATCATATGCAACTGTCCGAACTGCGTATTGCTGATGTGATGGTCGATGTTGAGGATCGGCACGGACGAAAACAGATCCACATTCTCCGTATAAAATTGTCCCAGTAACGGCAGGTCGGCGGTATCGACGACTATGAGAAGATCGAATGCGGGACCGGTGTCCCCAAACGAGATATGCTGCGGACTGATCGATCCGCTCTTGGGCATGACAATAATATTCACCTTGTTATCCTCCACGGTGTAGCGGAGCTTATCGACCTCTACACCCTTGGAGAGATTAACGGTAATCACGAAGTTCTTGGTTCCGTCCACGTCTGCCTGCAACTTATCGAAACTCGGGAGAAACTGCAGGTTTTCCGGCTTCGTGTCCGGACAGATGACGGTGATGTCCTTGCCGAGCTGAGAGAGTATCAAGTAACACGCGAGCGCCGAGCCGAGTCCATCGGGATCGACATTTGCGTGCGGAACCACGAGGATTCTCTGCGCAGACTGTATTGCGCTCATAGCTGCCGTTATTTGATCTTGATGGAGTGGCATGGAACCGAGTAACTAAGTAGTTAACGTATTATTATAACATATTTATAGTAAATTGACAATAATCAGACATTGCGCCAATCTTGGCAATAGATAGAAAGCATAAGGGCGGATTCTGGCAGAATCCGTCCGTACTGGCAATATCCGTGCTGGAGTTTTTGAGAAGCGAGTCTATGCATGGCATTTTGCTGTTTGACGTGACTTGACTACTTGCTGAAAGTAAAATAGTTTAGCGTACTTTATTCCCATTATCCCACTATGAATCCCACTACGGAAACTTGGACAACACTTGATACGGTTGATGCTAGGAGGCGTGGTGAAGTGATATATGATTTTGCTAAGAATGAACTTCATCGGATTGCAGATATGATTCCTGTCCAAGAAGGGACACTCAATGGCTTTCCATGTATGAGAGGCTTGATTGAACGGCTGGCTCAGGTTTACAGCTTCAATTTGGGGTATGACCTTACAATAAGTGCGCCTACTACTGAAAATGCTGTTCGACAAGTAGTATCAGAAATTGAGAAAGTAACTGGGAATATGAAATTAGGTAGTGCATCAGGTATGATTCAAGCAGCTGTAAGACTGCGAACAGTGCACAATATGACAGAGAGATATGGAGTAGGTGGTCGAGACAGTGATATCTTACATAGGCCAAAAAGCAGTGGTCGTATGTCCGCTGTCTCACTCGACGAGGAAATGATAAAAAGCTGGGGACGTTCGGTTATTCTACTTCTGCGAAGTAGAGATTGTTATCTCAATCAACCTCCAAAAGATGTCTGTGCTGCAGCACGTTTGCGTGAAGAGGCCTCAAAAGCTGACATAGTTTGGCAACAGTGTTCTGACGGCAGTCTACCTATAAACGAATTTAGAGAGATTACGAAAAATGAGGATGACATATGATAGTACGCTTCATCGAGCACTGAGAAGGTCGAGGATTGATTGTAATAACTCTGGTCGGGGCGACCCGCCTTCGCCAAGGCTACGGCGAGGTCGTTCGCAGATGATTCTTTTTCCGTATGTAGATGAAGAAATACTTTTGGTCGGGGCGACTGGACTCGAACCAGCGACCACACGGCCCCCAGCCGTGCATTCTACCAACTGAACTACGCCCCGAACTTCTGTAGCTTACTATAAATTTCTGGGGTTTGTTTCAATAAACAAACAGAAGACTACGCAAATGGCGACTCATACCGTGCCTTAGAGCCAAGCTGCTCTTCTATCCGCAGCAACTCATTATACTTACACACACGATCTGTACGGCAGAGCGATCCTGTTTTGATCTGTCCCGTCTGTAAGCCAACGGCAAGGTGTGCGATAAACGTATCTTCCGTTTCGCCACTCCTATGGCTGACAACTGCGGTCCATCCCTGTTTTTGCGTCATCAAAATAGCATCAACTGCTTCGCTCACAGTGCCGATTTGATTCAACTTGATGAGCACGGAATTCACAGACTGTTCTTCGATAGCCCGTTGAATGCGCTCGACATTGGTGACTAAAAGATCATCACCGACGAACTGATGCGTGGAACCAAGGAGTGCGGTCAGCTGCGCAAACCCTTCCCAGTCGTCTTCGCTGTGGCTGTCTTCAATGCTGATCAAAGGGTACTTCGCACAGAGATCCGCGTAATACTCCGAAAGTTGCGACGCAGTGAATTTCTTACCGTCCACACTGTACACACCCTTACTGAAGAATTCGGAAGCAGCGGCATCGATCCCAAGAACGACCTTGCCTGCATACCCGGCAATATCGATTGCCTGCACAAGAAAATCAAACGCCTCACTGGTACCGCTTATTTGAGGAGCAAATCCCCCTTCGTCGCCAACGGCCACCGTGTAGTCTGCATCCTTCAGAAGTTTTTTCAGATGATGGAAGATTTCAGAGCCTGCGCGCAACGCATCACTGAATCGATCAAACCCTGTCGGAATAATCATGCACTCCTGAAAACTAAGGCCCGAATCCGCATGCTTACCCCCATTGATTACATTCATCATGGGCACGGGGAGGAGCGGTGCATTTTTGACACCAAACTGATCTGCGAGCGACTCCCAGAGCGGTTTGCCTTCCGCGGTCGCGCGTGCGCGGCAGGCCGCCATGGAAACTCCCAACAGAGCGTTCGCGCCGAGATGGGACTTATTGGGTGTTCCATCGAGATCCAGCATGATCTGATCCAGTGTGCGCTGATCGCTCACCGCTTTGCCCTTGAGAGCATCGGCAAGCGGGCCGTTGACGTGCTCCATAGCTTTAGTAACCGACTGTCCCATATAGATCTTTGCATCGCCATCACGCAGTTCCAGCGCTTCATGCGTACCGGTAGAAGCGCCCGACGGCACCGCGGCACGCCCGAATGAACCATCATCAAGAAAGATATCCACCTCGACAGTGGGGTTGCCTCGTGAATCGAGAATCTGACGTGCGTGAATACGTTCAATAGTCGCCATGCCCGTATCATAGCTACTTCATCGAAATTGTCGATGCATTGTATTGGGTCAATATACTGTTTCCAAATAACACGATTCACCCCTCGACTCGCTTTGTTCGCTCGGGGTGAATCTTTCTTAGTAGACGGCTGCTAAGTAACAAGATTCACAGTAGACGATTTCAGGTCTTTCCGGAGCGTAGCTCGTAGTGATTGGGCCATGACATTTGGCACACTGGCGGTTCCAGAGTTTGCGAGGGTTACGGCGCGCCACACGTTGTGCGAAGCGACATTCGTAACAACAATCGGGTGCAGGAATGTTCATGGTACGATAAAACGAAAGTTCTTGCGATAAAATTTTGTACTGTTTACCGCACTGCATGCACGGTAATGTCTTATCAACGATATCATCCTGAGTATCAAGAATGGAATCTGGAACAATAGATGAGAAATGCGACAGCCTTTCATGATCCTCACGCCAAGCAACTCCTAGTGTCTCTGCGCCTTCTTTCGTCGTCGGGAAGTATTCCTGCGCTGCAGTTTCGTTGTAGCAGAAAGGAGTCATAGTCATAGGAAAGAATTCTCCCCACTCACCATCTACCATCATTCTTTCAATTATCTTCGAAGCAAGTCGCTCATACTCTACTTGTGTGTACTGCGTATTTAGAACACAAAATTTCTTGTGCTTGAGAGCAATGCATCCGAAAAGATGCTGAGAATTATGACAATTATCACTGTACAGAATGTTTTGCGATTTCCAGCACCACGTCGTGAAGTGCGTCATGTAGGACTTGTCTGGAGTAACCCCCTCATAACACCATTCCAAACGTCCCGTTTGGCTTACATCGTACGAATTCTTCGATCCATCGCCATGGACGATATATTTGCAGTATTCTGCGTCTTGTTGCTGAAATCCCATATATACATTTTTACAATTAAAGAGATCATCCCCCAAACAATTTTCACAGTTGACCATGTGAGATGCCTTGCGAGGATAATCAATGACCCATGCATCAAATTGTTTCCGCAGTGCTTCTACACCTGTTCTCGAATCGAGCCGTAAGTTAGCAACTGCTTTCCTATATTCGTCCTCGGTGTGTTGCTTATTGAAGATGCGAAAACGTTGCTGACGAAGCCCGATACAACCGACGCAATCGCTGCATCCTTTCAGATCGATCCCAAAGATGCAGTCGTTGCAGCTCTCACAGTGATTCATATTTGAACACCGATAGAGCTTCTGGCTTGAAAGAGAGTCATAGACAAGCTCAGACGCATGAACCGAATAGCAATCGAAGAGATGCCTGCTCTGGAGACAATTGCAATCGCAGTAATAACAGTCTTGAAGCTCCCAAGCACCCGTGATCAGATAGCAATTTTTTCCGAACGCAAAATCCTGCGTGTACTCACAATTTTCGCTCCCAACACCATTGTCATTCATCATGGCAATCTGCGGAACAGTATCGTAGAGAGAACGAAATTGCTTCAAGAAAGACTTATTCACATCAAATGTCGTGCCATATTGAAGAGGATCGTACGCATCACTCCACCAACACTTGAGGCAGTACACAGGAAAAGGAGTGTCAGGAGTATGAATTGAAATAATAGGACACCGACAGGCACTGCAGTCTCGTTTTTTTAGAACGTGCTCTCGACGCCAGACCATCCTGCGCCGAAATCTACAATCGGGACACTGTAACGGAGGTGGAATAAGAAATTTCTTGCCGGCAAACACAGGCGACACTTTGTCGTAGAACACGAGATCATCGTCTGTGATCTCAAAGCCGGCATGACACTGTGCACACGAGCGCTGCATGCTAAGCATTGTGCTGATACATTCTAAAATATCAAGAATATGTGACTTAATAGTATTGAAATTCTTATTTTTTAAGAATATCATCGTCTGCGAATGCCCTCCCTCGACCCACTCCATCCTCTGCAAAGTACCGTCCTTGAGATTCTTGCACACTCTCCGAGCATCTCAACCGACGCATTACGAAAGATGCTAAAGAAGAATGCTGGACTCTCTCCGTCGGTTGCCACTCTCTATCGACTCCTGAAGGAACTCGAAAGCGAGCAAGTCATCGTACGATCCCACGGAAGTATCCAACTCAATGCAGTTTGGATTTCGCACATCGCTCGGTTTGTGGAAGAGGCACGAAATCTCCAGAAGAAAAATCTCACGAGCGCGAAGGAATTGAAAGCGATACGCGATGGAGAACGGATCACGATCGTCGCCGATTCTCTCCAAGATCTCGATCCGGCGTGGAACCATTCGCTTTTGGAATTAGCTCACATAGAGAATCAAAAAACGTGGTACATGTACAACTCCCATCCCTGGTATTCGCTCGGCATGCCAGCGACGGAGCAGAGGCTCTACCAAGGTCTTGCAAACGAAGGAGTACAGCAGTGTATACTCTACGGCAACGATACGTTTCTGGATCAGTATGGTATGAAGGCTATCCGCGTCCAAGGTATGGGAAGTATGTGCACCGATCACTCCCCTCTCCCGAAAGAAGGCTATGCGCTCTGGCTCTGTGGCGATTATCTCGTTGATTGCGTGATGCCCGAAGCCATCAGCACGTACTTTGGATTCTTCTTTAAAACCGTCGAGGCAATCGATCAATTCGACCCTGCACTCTTTTCGGATGTCTTTCGGATGCGCGCAAAGTGCACACTGAATATTCGAAAGGACATCGCGGAAGCGAGGCAAATACGAAAGATGCTGGAGAAGTTCTTCGGATCAGAGAAAATGCATGGTTCGACGAGCTCACCATGACATTTTTCAGAGGTTCCCTAAGTTTATCCTCTGCGACGCTGCGCACTCGCGTGCAAAGAAGCGCAATACGCACCGGCAAGCGTCAGGAGAATCGCGCTCCAGCTGAACCCTGCACTGGGGAGCTTGCTCGGCATGCTGCTACTCTGTCCGATCATCATTGTAGAAGAAGTGTGTTCCGGCATCACCGAAACGGAAGAGGAAGAATCACTTGTGGCCATAGCCGATCCTTCAGAATTTTTTGAGGAACCTTCTGATTCGCTGCGCGCTGCAATGCGCTCTTCTCGACGCTGCTGCATGCGCAGGCGCTCGCGCCAAGCCTCCTCCCCTGCATCGTCCGAAGGATTGACATTCGTCGTGTCGCTCACGATTGCGCGCATCTGCAGCCAGCTTGCGAGCATTCCAGCTTCATCGACATTCCAGAAATCCGATCCCCAGAGTATCGACGCCAATTGCCCCTCGTACTGTGTATCACCTTGCTGACTAACCATTGCCAGTGCTGCAAACGGAACAAGAATCAGTCCCAGCCAGATAAGACGCGGCAGACGACGCCGTATGACCTTCAAGCAGAAGGCAACGAGAAAAACAAACCCGACAACGACCGCGCCGAGCGTCCAACCCCATGTATAGACTGCAATCTGGGCAAGTGAAAGCAGACCGCTGAGAACCACTCCTTGGAGTGCAAGCCATATCAGAAGCATAAGCGCCGGAAACCAATGCAAGTTTCTAAAAAGGTTATCGGCTCTGCGCGCCTGGAAAAGCGAGTACAGCGAGAGCGGGTACACTAGGCTGAGAACAAATAGCACCGCCCACGGCAGCGCTCCTTCCGGAAGATCGGGCAGAGTGGCGATCAGCAATCCTGTACATACGATGACTGCGCCAAGTAAAACGACCAGAAACGTTTCGGTAAAGTGCTTGAGAGGCATAGGAGGGATATGGTGACCCATGGAGATTTCTCTGTCAAGTTTCCTGGGCACCATCGATCACAGCCAATGCTTTCTGGTGAAAAACAGCAGCATTCCGACAATAAGGACGCCCATGAGGCCGAGAACGATGAAAAACGCTTCCGGATGCGTCTCGAATGGCAGGCGAACATTCATTCCATAGAGCCCCGTCATAAACGTAAGCGGTAACATGATCACCGAAAAAATCGTCAGAAGTTGAATGACCGCATTTGTCTTGTGAGTCAGCCAGGATTCATGCGTATCCTGCAACGCGTCGATCATTTCCTTCGCGGTATCAAGCAGCGCCCATTGTCTCTCGATTGCATCGAGAATGTCGTCGAAGTAGATTCCCAACTCATTGGGGACAAATTTCTTGTTTTTGTGTTCCAGCGTGGCAATCAAGGTACGTTGAGGGAGAAGGATCGACCGCAGGGAGATGATATTGCGTTTTACATTCATGATATCGCGCAAAAGATCCACTTCTTCGTCCGATTCAAACAATACTTCCTCCATGCGACGCAGATCCTTCCGGATACCATCCACCAATGGAAAGACGTCATCGAAGAACATATGCATGAGTTCGTACAGGAAAAACCCTGTTCCGTGCTGCAAATATTCCCTGCGAACGCTTTCGACATTCTCTACATCATTCCATAATTCATCGAGCACGGAGATTTTGCCGCGATGCAGCGTAATGAAGAAATCCTGCCCCATGAAGATGTTCACCTCCTCTTTGACGATGCGATTGGATCGCTTGGCGCGATACGGAATGTGGAACACTAAAAAAAGATACGTGTCGTATTCCTCGATCTTCGGTCGTTCGTGCTCACTCAAACAATCTTCTATATCGAGGTCATGAAATCCGTACTGCTGTTGCAACTGCGCCAGCACTTGCTCTGTCGGTGCCGGATCGTCGTGCCATGTGACACCTTGGTAGCTAAGAGAGCGCATATCCGATGAGGAAGATGAAATGTGCTAAATGCCGCTCGCGCTACTTCCGTTTTCGCTTCGGCAGGTATTTTTCCTTCGGATCCTGCGGAGCGCTCTCATGTGGCAAAACGGTGTAATGACGAAGAGTAAATAGTTTGACCTGCAGAGCGATGTACAGAGCTGCAGAGACGACCCAAACACCCCACCACACGCGCATGGAGATGTAACTAATACCCTCGACGCGACACACGGCGAGGAAAAGACCGACGAATCCAAACCAGAGACATGCGGTCGACCAGGATCGCGACAGTTTTCGCGTCATTGCATTACTCTGACGCTTGCGCCAATGCTTGATTGCAAACGATGCGAAAATCAGAAGCCCACACAGAAGAAGTACAGTGATGACTTTTGTATCGCCGTAGTCGGGCGTAGGAGGATTCGGCCAGAGAAGGTAGATCAGAAAATCTTTCATGGGAGGATTGTAATGCTTTAAACACCGTGCGCAAAGTGTAAAAATAAGATGAAATTGACCTGCCTATCTTCAGGCTACAAGGCAATTTCTTCGACGTCGCCGGACTGCCGTTGCTTCTTGACGATGCCCGCTTTTTTATCTCCCTGCTGGCGGCGGTCGTTCTTGCGTAACGAGACAAGCACTTCTGAGAGCAGTGATTCCATCTCACGTTCTTTGATAGTACGCGGTGGTCGGATGAGTATGTACAGCAGAAATCCTGCAACAGGTAACCCTGCAACAAGAAGTATGGACACAAACATATACCAGAACGAATGCGTTCTCAGCAGGATGTCGCGCGTTGTAAAAAAAACAAGAAAGATAGTGAAGAATC
Organism: uncultured Candidatus Peribacteria bacterium; assembly: GCA_964348745.1. GTDB lineage: Bacteria > Patescibacteriota > Gracilibacteria > Peribacterales > Peribacteraceae > CAYGDT01. Next base: position 3,289 of record CAYGDT010000022.1, on the reverse strand, counting down.
CTGCAAGAAGCATAGAAATCTGCAACATGCGCAGCGCGGGATCCTCTGCGAGAAACACGAGCCACGGTGCGAGAAAAGATTGTACTGTCTGCATGATAAACAAGAAGATACAGATAATAGATGTTCAGAGCAATGCAATTGGTCATTGCGCATTTTACAAGTGCGGATACTTTCGACGATGCACCACGACGTACACAAACGTTGCAAGGAACGAGAGCACTGCCAGCAGCTGACTGAAACGCAATTCAAACGTGGCAAACGGCAGCCAGCTTCTCGCAATCAGGTACACTCCAAAAAAACCAATGAGCAAGCCTTCGTACGCCAACATCATTCGCTTCGACAACGTAAGCTCCACGGCGGAAAAAACCCCGAGACTCAGAAAGAGTGCGATCAATACGACAAAGTCTGCTTTCGTCGCAAACACAGGAATGGAAAAATCCCCGCGAAAATACTCAAAAACAAACGTTGCTAAGCTCAGACTGAGGATACCGAAGAATGTTTCGGCGCCGGCACGCGTACTGTGCTTGCGAACAACGAGCAAAATAAACGTCATCGCAAGCAGGGTGAACGCGTAATAGAGCTGCACAGGGTGGATGGGCACGGTATAACGCACGCTCATCGCATCGTAGGTGACAGCCCACGGAAGATCCGCCGGTTTTCCATACGCCTGACCGGACATAAACTGTCCAAACCAATCGAACGCCGCTCCGAAAATCGCAGCAGGAAGCAGCACATCGAGCCACTGGAGAAACGTGCTGCGATGCGAGCGTGTCACCCAGTAGAGCACGGCTCCAATACCGACAGCCGCACCGATAAAACTGAATGTTCCGTCCCATGGAACAAAGAAACGCAGTGGGTCGCGCAGATACACACGATATTGAGCGATGATCCCGACAAGCCTGCCACAGAGCAAAAAGCCAAGAAGAAACTGAATGCCATATTCACGGAAATGCTGGAGTGAAAGATTGGCGCTCTCGGCAAGTCGTAAGAAAAATTCTACGGAAACGGCGATCCCCAGAAGCAGGAAAATCACACGCATCCAAATGATCGCCGGTCCAATGGAGAATGCTTCGAACATGGGAAGATTGTACCAGAAGCTTATCCTATCGACACCTCGATCCTGCGCTCAAGGATATCCTCGGCGGTCTTTTTAATAAACGCGTCCAGTGCGACCGTTTCTTGGACTCCCGTCTTTGTGTTGCGCACAGAAACCGTGCTTCCCTCTTTCTCTTTGTCCCCGAGTACGAGCAAATACGGGATCTTCATCTTTTCTCCTTCGCGAATGCGTTTGCCGAGCGATTCTTCGGAACCAAATATCTGCGTGCGAATCCCCTGCTGCTTGAGTCGGGTGATCACCTCGCCGGCATACTCCTCGTGCGCTCCGGCAACAGGGAGAACCCCGACCTGCACCGGCGAAAGCCAGAGCGGGAAGTGGCCGGCAAAATGTTCGATGAGAATACCCATCAGTCGCTGTGTGGAGCCGAGAATTGCCACATGCAATACCGCGGGGCGGTGCTCTTTTCCATCAGCTGCGATGTACGTCATATCGAAGTTTTCCGGCTGGTTAAAGTCCAACTGCACGGTCGTCAGCTGCCATCCTCTTCCGAGCGCATCGTTGACGTCGATATCGATCTTCGGTCCGTAGAATGCAGCTTCTCCCTCGTCGATACGGTATGGAACGCCCCACCGTTTCACCGATGCAATGAGTGTCTGCTCCGATTTCTCCCAGAGTTCGTCACCGCCGAAATACTTGCCCTTTGCGCTCGGATCTCGGACGGAAATTTTCACCGAGATGGTGTCGAATCCGAATGTTTTGAAGACGCGCTCCATGAGTCCTAAAATCATTTCGATCTCCTGTTCGATCTGATCGTGCCGGACGAAGTGATGCGTATCGTCTTGCGTCAGCGCTTTGACGCGCGTAAGTCCCGAGAGCTCTCCGCTCTTTTCGTTGCGGTAGCAGGTGGTGTTCTCCGCATAGCGGATCGGAAACTCTCGATAGCTATGTTTCTGGGCGTTATACAGCTCAAAATGATGCGGGCAGTTCATGGGTTTGAGAACGTATTTTCCCCCTTCCGCGTCTTCCATGATCGGCATCATTGCGTCGTATTTCCCAAGATGTCCGCTGCGCTCATACAGCTCCGTCTTTGCGATATGCGGAATGCACACAAACGTGTATCCAAGTGCTTCCTTCAACGCCCGAATGTAGCGCTCCAGCGTATCCTTGATCATCTCACCCTTCGGCAAAAAGAGCGGCAAACCGGGTCCAACGCGCTCGGAGAATGTAAAGAGTCCGAGCTCTTTCCCTAACTTTCGATGATCGCGTTTTTTAGCTTCTTCGAGCATCGTGAGATATTTTTGCAATGCATCTTTACTCTCAAACGCCGCTACGTAGATACGCGTCAGCTGTTCCCGCTTTTCATCGCCGCGCCAGTACGCACCCGCGAGGCTCATCAGTTTAAAACCATCGGCAGGAATTTCTTTGAGATTCTCCACATGTCCGCCTTTGCAAAGATCGACAAACGTCTCGTTCCCCTGTGCATCGACATTGCGGTAATTGGTAACCTCCGTCTCCCCTCCCTTCTTAAGATCTTCTATCAATTCCACTTTAAACGGCTGCCCCTTGCCCTTCCAGAAAGCAATGGCTTTGTCGACAGGAAGACTTTCGGATGCAAAGGTTTGCCCCTTGTTAATAATCGAACGCATTTCTTTTTCGATCGATTTGAAATCGGCATCGGAGATCGGCTGCTTGAAGAAAAAATCGTAATAACACCCCGTATCGATCGGTGGACCGATACTGATCTTCGTATCAGGCCAAAGCTTGAGAACCGCCTGCGCAAGCACATGCGCGAGGGAATGGCGCATTTTGTAGAGGCCGTCGACAGATGACACATCCTTCATACGTGCAAGAAGCGTAGCAAGGAAAAGGAAAATCTTCTAGCGCAATCCCAACTCACTGGTCAGCGTATGCACCTCGCGCAGGACATTATGATCACTCAGCAGGCAGCGCTCTATCTTGCTGCAGGAATTCATGACAGTCGTGTGGTCGCGATTGCCGAACACCTCCCCCAGTTGCCCGAAACTGATACGCAGATACTTCTTGCCAATAAACATGGCAACCTGACGCGGTGTGAGAACTTCGCGCACCCGCGATGCCCCGATGATGTCATCGATGGAAACAGAGTAGTACTTCGACACAAGTTCCATGACGTCTTGGAGCGTGGCGCGCTTTTTATCCGGTTTCTCGAAACCGACGTCTGCCTCCTGTTTGAGATGCGGATCTTTATTTAAC
>CAYGDT010000021.1:0-18251 GCA_964348745.1 uncultured Candidatus Peribacteria bacterium | reverse complement strand
GCGTACTTTCTCCTTTCAGCATTCGCATGGCATTCTTGAGCGTATGTAACCCGAGCAATGCGCACTTCAACCTTCGCGGACCAACGGGCACGCCGAGCAATACATAGACATCGTCTTTACTCAGAGCGAGTACCGCATCGGTTTGCATGCCGGAAATCTCTTCGGAAAGCATCGACATCGCCGCCTGCGAAATGGCACAGCCTGTTCCCTCCCACTCGATTTTTTTGATGCTGTCTTCTTCGATCCACACATGGACTGTAAGTTGATCGCCGCAGGCGGGATTTTCTTCCTCATGGGTAATGACCGCCCCTCCCTCAGATCCCTTCCCGTCAGGAGATGAATCTCCACGTTTATTGCGCGGGTCGCGGTAGTGCTCGAGAATGTTATCGGCGTAGAGATCCACGAGTGGAGGGATTGGAATATTTGAATATTAGAATATTAGAGATGAGGTCTGAGGGTGCGTTGAGCTTTTCGTATCGCTTCAACGGTGCGGTCGATATCTTCATCCATATTGTAGATGCCGACAGAGAGCCGCGTGCTCGCACCAACGCCGAGACGTTTATGCAACGGCTGCGTGCAGTGGTGTCCCGCGCGCAGGCAAATGCCCTGCGTACCAATAATGTCGGTGAGATCGTGCGGGTGGATACCTTCGATGGTAAAGCTGAGACAGCCGGAGCGTAGTGGATAGTGGATAGTGGATAGAGGACCTGCCTGACCGGCAGGCAGGTAGGCAAGAATACGCAGTCCTTCGATCGTCGTCAGTTCGTCGATAGCATGATGCATCAATGATGCTTCGTGGCGACTGATCTCCTCCCAATCAAACTGCGAAAGCCAGTCGATGGCAGCAGCGAGGCCGACTGCCTCAGCAATCGGGGGTGTTCCTGCTTCGAATTTCGCGGGCGGCTGCGCGCAGGTGAATCGATCCTTGTGTACCGTGCCGATCATCATGCCTCCGCCGAGAAATGGCGGCATGTCATTGAGTAGTTGCTGCTTTCCGTAGAGCACCCCGATGCCGGTCGGTCCGTAGAGCTTATGTCCGGAGAACGCGAGAAAATCGCAGTCGAGCGCACGCACATCGATGCGCTCATGCGCAATGAGTTGGGCTGCGTCCACCAGTACCTTTGCTCCTGCCGCGTGCGCCAATGCAATCATCTCCTGCAGTGACGGTTTTGTGCCAAGTACGTTGCTTAAGCCCGTGATCGCCACAAGCTTCACGTGGCCGCGCGCGAGCAGGCTGCGAAGTTCTTCCATGTTCACGGTGCCGTCGTCGTGGATATCAAACCACAGCACTTCGACGCCGCTCTCTTCTTTGCGTTGCAACCACGGGACGATATTACTGTGGTGTTCCAGTATCGAAAGCGCGACACTGTCGCCGGTTTTCAGGTTTGCTTTTCCCCAACTTCCGGCGACCAGATTGATCGCCTCGGTGCAGTTTTTGGTAAAAATTATTTCGTGGGCATCCGCACCGATAAACCGTGAAACCGTGCTTCGTGCATCTTCGTAGGCGGTCGTTGCCTGCTCAGCAAGCACATGCATGCCCCGATGCACATTGGCGTTATCCTCCCGATAAAAACGATCCATTGCATCGAGAACCGCTTGCGGTTTCTGTGCACTTGCAGCGCTATCAAGGTAGGCGAATGATCCGGAAGTCAGTAGCGGGAATTGCCGACGAATTGCTGCGGGATTAAACGTCATAGAGAACAGATGAGCCAATACTACATCAGCTTTTACTTCAATTCCCCTCGCACAGGCCTCATTTCTCCGTTAGGCTGTCTGCATGCGTGTACGGTCTCTGCAGGCGCTTTCGGTCGCGTTCTTTATCGCTCTTGCTCTTTGGGGTGCGTGGACGGTACTTATCTATCTCGGTGTTCCCGTCCACGGGGCGGTGCTGCTGTCGCAGGAAACACAAGATTCCCTCGGGTCCTATTGTGACCAATCGGCGTTCCTCTGCAGAGGGATCTACAGTTTCTTCCCATTTATTTTCCATACGCTTGGTCGCATACCATTTCTCATCTGGTACGCACTCATCTGCGCCATTGTCTACGCGATCGCGGTCATCTGGCATGCGATTTCCACCAGGCGGAAGGTGATCACGATTGCGATCACGCCATGGAAGATCATTCTGTGTTTTATCGGCAGCCTTTGGTTGATCTTTACGTGTCTCACCATGACGTCGATCGACGGCATTCCCTTTCGTACGATCATCGAGCCGAATCCGCAGGTATATAAGGGAGTAGGCGAACAGGCTCTCAACGCACTGAAAGACAACTACATCGAGCTCCAAGATCGAGGATGTCTGGATCATATTGGAACGTTTGGCAACGTTGCTGAGGCAAGCAATATTAAAATTTTGTGCTTACAAGCCACATTCTTCACGCGCGTGCTTCCACCGCTTGCGGTTGTACTTATTTTGGCATTCGAACTTCTTATACTTGGTCGTTTTCTATTACGTCGCGCACTGCGTCTGACTATCGAAGACTCGTTGACCGAATTGGTGTTCTCCGCCGGAGTCGGTGCGGGTGGACTGATTGCCTTGCTCTGGTTGGGTGCCGTGCTTGGTATCTATGTTTCGCTCTTCGGTTGGGCACTTGCCGTACTGGTTCCGCTTGTTTTCTTTCGCGATTCCTCGTATTGGCTGGAGAAACTCATTGCAGCGCGATTCAATGTTACATTTTCGTGGTACAGCGTTCCGGTGCTCATTGCATGGCTCCTGCTCAGTTATCTCGCTTTAAATTATCTGACTGTCGTGCGACCGTTTCCGATCGGATGGGATGATCTCGGGAGCTACTTAAACCGTCCGCGGTTGCTTGTAAGTTACGGCAGCTTTATTTTTTCGATGCAGTCGTTTCAGTGGGAGTATCTCACGTCGCTCGGGTTTCTGCTCTTTGGATACGACAGCATCTTCGGAGCAACCAGTTCACTCATGATCAACTGGATGGCCGGCGTTCTTGCGATTTTTGCGGTCTGGGCGTTCGGACGTGCGTTCCTCGGCAAGGGGCGCGGCATGCTCGCCGCACTCCTGTATTACACGTTGCCTCTTGTCGGTCATTTTTCTTTCGCGGACATGAAGATCGACAATGCGGTGTTTACCATGGGGGCGCTCGCCACATTCTGCGTTTTTATCGGCGTGCTTCAGAAGCGTGAAAATAAACGTGTATTGCTACTGTGGATCTTTCTCGGAGGCTTGTTTGCCGGCTTGGCATTTTCCATGAAAATCACGGCCATCATGGTGTTTTTGGCGATCGGAGCAATGATCGCAGGTGTGCTGCTTCATTGGAGTGCATTCGTAGGAGCGGTCATGCTTGTCGGCGCCCTTTTGCTCCAGAGAGACGTGATCGAATTCTCCGTTCTCATGGATCGGTTGCAGTACGATTACGGTGCGCTTGCCCACGTTTTTTCTACGCTGTCGTTTGCCATACTCGGCGCTTTGCTCATAGCGTTTGCAATGTTTCGATACCGCGACAAAGCTATTGTAGCCGTACTCGGGTGCGCGGTATTTCTTGCAGGATTCGCTGCTGCCGTCTTTCCGTGGATTGAGCACAATACGATTGAATCAGGGCACATCATCCCGGGCATGACGCTCAGTGCGCCGAATACCATAACGCCCTATGTTGATATCTTTGGTGGATACAAACGTGCTGCGTATTCCCTGCCTCCCGAATTGGCTGTGAATCCAAAAGATCCCGGCTGCCGCGCGACATCCGGCAAAGAGGAGCTGGATCGTTACTGGGGCAACCTTCGGGGATGGAAGCACTACCTCACGCTGCCATGGCGTTCTGTCATGAATATTGATCATGCGGGATACTACGTGACGACACAGCCGGGGCTCCTGCTGTTCCCGCTGCTTCTGCTGCTGCCATTTTTCTGGCGCAAAGACAGCGCGTGGCTTCGGTGGATATGGGCTGCGACACTGTTCATTCTTGTTCAGTGGGTGTTTGTGGCGAACGGAGTTCCTTGGTACGGCATAGGGGTATTCCTCGGCCTTGTTCTTTGTTTGGAGGCACTCGTTTCCAAGGCGCCGGATGTTCCGAGTCGGTGGCTCGCGGGGCTCCTCGTCGCTTGCTCGATACTGATCGCACTCGGCATGCGTTTCTGGCAGTACGAAACACAGAAGAACATGTATGAATATTCCATCGGCAAGATCGGAGCAACAACGCTCCGTGAGCGCACGATTCCATGGTATGACGATATTACGGATATTGTTATGGAGCGTCACAGGACGATGACGGATCGTCCGTTCCTGTATAGGATCGGTACCTTCATTCCGTATTTTGTTCCGAAGAATCTGGAAGTCATCGGCATGACCGACCATCAGCTCGACACATTCAACTGTCTCAATCAGGAACATGATCCGAAGATAACAGTCGCACGCCTGAGGGCGTTGGGGTTTAATAGCATTGTTTTCGATACGAATACTGCGACAATCGAGCGGGATCAAAACGGCTCGTTGCATACGAAGGTGCAGGCCCTCGTAGATTTCCTCAATAGTCCCGATGCCGGTCTGCAGATTCTCGTCAACGATCCCGATGCGGGTATTACGTTCTTTCTCATTCCCTAAGCAATGAAGACCGTTGCTGTTATTCCGGCGTATAACGAAGCGACGCGCGTCGGCAAGGTTGTCGCCGATGCAAAAAAGTACGTCAACATTGTCATTGTCGTCGACGACGGTTCTTCTGATAACACCGTACAGGTTGCAAGCGATGCCGGAGCAATCGTGATCCGACACATGGAAAATTGCGGGGCAGGGGCAGCGACGATGACGGGAGTGGATGCCGCGCGCGAACTTGGAGCACAGGTCATTGTGACGCTCGATGCCGATGAGCAGCACAGTACCGACGATATCCCCGCGCTTCTCAAGCCGATTCTGGATGGGAAAGCGGACGTCGTTTTCGCCAACAGATTCGGACGGAAAAACAGTATCCCCCTTATTCGCAGATTTTTTAACGGGGTGGGAAATCTGATTACCTTTGCAGCGACGGGTCTGTGGGTGAGTGACAGTCAGTGCGGGTTTAAAGTCTTCGGCCCCAAGGCGGTCGTCCAGTTGGATCTGCGTATGAGTGGCTACGAGTTCTGCACCGAAATCGTGCGAGAGTGTGCGCAGCATCAGTGGCGGATTGTCCAAGTTCCCGCCAAGGTTCTCTACTCGGAATATACGCTCGCCAAAGGGCAATCCTTCGCCAACGGCGTTAAGACAGCTCTCCGTATTCTTCTTCGTTCCTTCCTCCGCTAGTTATGCAGTTCACCGCGTATCAAATCATCACGCCGCTCATCGCGTTTATCGTCATCGTCTACGCGTGGAATCTCGTATTCCGTCAGCAGAAAACCATTTGGGAAGCTACCCTCTGGACGCTCTTTTGGGGCTCTATCGCCGGCATCGCCATCTACCCGGATTCCATCGACTATCTTTCCGCGGCGACGGGTATTAAAAACCGTGAAAACGCCGTCGTTTTCACGTTGATTGGTGTCGTTCTATTTCTGATCTTCTATCTCATCATTCGTCTGGAAGCATTGGAACAGCGGCAGACCAGAGTGATCAGAAAGCTGGCATTGAAGAATATGGATACCAATGAAGAATTCAATAGGAAGAAAGCAGGATGAAAACCAAGCTCCTCATATCAACGTGAAATGCATTTATGAAATCTATCCTGCTGATATCACCGTATTGGAAAGAAGATCATCGTTGGATGGTGAGTTCTTTCAAGCTTGCAGAATTGTGGCAGCGTATTGGCTACAAGGTCGTCGTCGTCTGCATGGGTTTCCAAACCCGCACTGAGAAGATCAGCGAGACGCTTACGGTGCATTCCTGCAAAGATTATTTTCTGCCTGATCCTTGGAATTACGGGATTGCCTTCGGATTTACCGGCAAGGTGTTCCGAATAATTGCCGAAGAAAAACCCGCCATCATCGTGGCAAATAAATTGCTGTTCTGGTCTTCGTTTTCGGTGATCTGGTTGAAGCTTACGGGTCACAGGGTGATTGTGATCACCGATGCGTTTGTAGGCATGACGTGGTGGCCCAGAGGTCTACTTCCCAGAATCTGCGCGGCAATCTACGCGTGGACCGGCGGCTGGCTGATTTTACTCAGCGCTTCTCGCGTCGTCTTGTTTCATCCGCAACCGCCCGCACTGCTCAGACAATTATGCATTGGACAAAAAACACAGGTTATTCCTACCGGAATTGATAGCTCACAATACCAATCACCAATCACCAATCACCAATCCCCAATCACCAATCACCAATCACCAATCACCAATCACCAATCACCAATCACGATTACCTACGTCGGTCGCTTGGAATCCATAAAAGGTGTTGATGATTTCCTTGCGGCGCTTGTTCCACTCAAGAAAGACTATCCTGACATGATGTTACAAGTTGTCGGTTGGTACAAAGACAGTCATCCTCTCGTGCAACAGTATGAGCGAGATGCGGTGTTTACGGGACTCCGTCACGATATCCCCGCAATCCTTTCTTCTACGGATATCTTCGTCATGCCGAGTCATAGCGAGGGCTTGAGCAATGCGATCATGGAGGCAATGGCATCGAGCTGTGCCATTGTCGCAACCGAAGTCGGTGGCAATGGATTTTTGATACAACGCGGCGTCTCGGGATTACTGTATCCGGCGGGGGACCGCGCGGCACTTGCGGCGCATGTACGCAGGCTCATGGATGATCCTGCCAAGCGAAAATCTCTCGGGCAGGCGGCGAAGAAAAGAATAGACGAAGTGTTTGATTGGAAGGTGGTGGGGGAGCAGTACAGGGAATTGTTTGAAGAGATAGAGGGAACCAAGGAAACCAAGGAAACCGGAGAAACCGGGGAAATCAAAGCGTAAACTGGAGGTATGAAGAAGATCATTATTCTCTCGGCATTCCTCTCTCCCATGCGCAGCGGCGCAGAAGCCTGCGCGGAGGAAGTGCCATTGGCACTCAGTGATCAATTCGATTTCACCATCGTCACGGCTCGCATGCGGCGCAATCTTCCTAAGCGCGATATGCTCAATGGGAAGATTCCGATTGTCAGGGTCGGGGTTGGGGTTTCGGTGATTGATAAATGGCTGTATCCGTTCCTTGCGCCGATCGTCGTAGCGCGGATCAAACCTGATGTCGTGCATGCGATTTTAGAAACTTTCGCTGGTCTTGCATTAGTGTTGTGTCGTGCGCCGAAGAAGATTCTCACTTGTCAGACCACTAACAGGAGTTTTCTGAAGGGGTGGATCGTACGGTCGGCGGACCAGGTAACGGCAATCAGTACGGCGTTGGTGGATATCGTGCAGCCCTATCGTGAGGATACAGTGATCAAGATTCCCAATGGAATTGATGTGCGTGTATTTGAAGAAGCAAGAAAGCGTGTGGAAAAAGTGTCGGGGAGGATTCTTTTTGTCGGACGATTGGAACGACAAAAAGGCGTAGATACGTTGCTCGCTGCGCTCGTAAAATTGAAAATTCAAAATTGCTACCGAAGGCAGTCCCTTTGGGAAAAATTGAAAATTGTCGGCGATGGTTCTCAGCGCATTGTATTGAAGCAGTTGGCTCAAAAATTGGGCATCGCAGATCGCGTTGAGTTTCTTGGCTACATTCCTGCGGATAAAATTGCAGAGGAGTACACAGCGGCAGAGATTTTCTGTGGCCTCTCGCGTTCGGAAGCGTTGGGAAACGTTTTTCTGGAAGCGCAGGCTGCAGGATGCGCTGTGATCGCGACATCGGTCGGGGGAATCCCCGATATCATTGAACAAGGACGAACGGGTATCCTCGTTTCGCCGGATGATCCGCAGTCTGCTGCCGATGCGATCTCAAAACTGTTCCTCGACGACAAGCTCCGCGAGCAACTGAGTGCATGTGGTACAAAAAATGCGCAGCGCTACGATTGGAATGACATTGCTGCAAAGTATGCGAAGCTGTATTAGCTTTGTCGTGTCTGCGATTCCTCCTTTGAATGATGGGCAAAACACTTTCGTATCGTTTCTCTCATACGAGTGGCATGTTCAATCATTCGGTCTCTCTTTTTATACCATTCTTCAGGGATTACTAATCCTAACTCTACCAATGTATCTTGAGAGATTGCATCTTCTGCGGGAATTTCACCCAAGCTATTTTCGAAAAATCTCAGGGCGTCCGACCAGCGCATTTCCGCGTTGGCCGATGTTGCCATATCTTCCCATGCTATACAACGCACGTACGGCATGCTCATACTTCTTACAGTGAACTCTGCATCATCTAAGAACCCAAAATTGATCTGCTTCTCAGTAATAAATTGCAGTCGAAAATTAACATATATTTCAGTTTCATTTCTTGATGCTTGTGTTGCAAATCTACGCAGGCCTTTCTGTGATTGTACCAAACTGAGCGCATCCTCAAAGCTGCCTGATGGGAATTCTTGCTCCCGGCCGGTCAATGGATCAAGTTTTTCAGGCATATGTCAGATTACTGCGGTCCCTGCATGATCCATGAAGGCATTGGAGTGGATGGGGGTTGGACAGGTTCAATAGGTCGGGAAGGTTCGATAGGTTGGACAGGTCGGGAAGGTTGGATGGGCGCAGGAGGGGGTGTTGATTGCTGCACAGTTTGCACGGTTGCACTAATCTTCTCTTGGTGCTGAGCGAGTTTGCGTTCTCGTACCAAAATCGCTGCTTTATGCAGACTTTCGAACGTTCCCGCATCGACCCATTCATCCTGTAACACCGTTGCCGTCAGACGTCCTTGCTGTAGGTACGCCTTGGAAACGTCGGTAATTTCCAGCTCACCGCGCGGGGAGGGATGCAGATTGCGGATGATGGAGAAACAATCGTTGTCGTAGATGTAGCATCCGGTCTGTGCGAGATTGCTGCGCGGCTGCTGCGGTTTTTCTTCGATGCCGACCACCTGTCCGTTTTGCATTTCCACAACGCCGAACCGATGCGGATCATCGACCTGTTTTACAAAGATATGTCCGCCGCCCTGGAATGCGCGAATCGATGGCGCCAGTTGATCAAAGTAGATATTGTCTCCAAGCAGGGCGCAAATGCTGTGCCCAGCAGTAAACTCTTCTGCCATGCCGAGTGCATGGGCGATACCTCGTGGTTCGTCTTGAACTCTGTAGGTGAATTTGCAATACATGCGCGATCCGCTTCCTAAAAATCCCGTCAGCTGGTCGATGTGTTCCGGCCCCGTCACGATCATGATTTCGCTGATGCCCGCATTGAGGAGGACTTTGAGTGGATAGTGAATGAGCGGTTGATCATACACGGGAAGCAGCGACTTGTTGGTCACGTCCGTGAGTGGTTTGAGCCTTGTGCCCAGCCCGCCGCAAATGAGGACTCCTTTCATGGAGTGTGATCATAATGACTTTTGATGCTTGTAGCAAGCATTCCGAATACTTGAGTAATCGAGTACTCGAGTACTCGATTACTCGCTATTCTATGGCTGAAATGACGAATCTTCTTGTAACTGGAGGAGCAGGCTTTATCGGGTCGCACTTTGTACTGCGGCACGTTGCCGCGCATCCGAAGGATTCGGTGGTCGTTCTTGATCTTTTGACGTATGCGGCAGATATGAGTTTTCTAGATCCTGTTTCAGATCGAATCACCTTTATCGAAGGGGATATCGCCGATCAGGCGCTCGTCACATCCATCATCGAAGATCATGCCATCGATACCATCGTCAACTTCGCCGCCGAATCGCATGTGGACAATTCCATCTCCGATGCGACGCCGTTTTTGCATACGAATGTCATCGGTACGCAGGCACTCATCGAAGTTATTAAGGCACATCCGCACGTGCGGTTGCTCCATATATCAACGGACGAAGTGTATGGGGATATCGGTGACGGCGATGCACCGAGAACGGTGGGAGATCCGCTCTTTCCCAGTTCTCCCTATGCCGCCAGCAAGGCTGCCGCAGAACTCCTGGTCATGGCGGCTATGCGCACATTTAAAATTCATGCATGCGTCACGCGTTGTACGAATAACTTCGGTCCGCATCAAGCAGATGAAAAATTTATTCCCACGGTCATTCGCAACGCACTCCGCAACCAACAGATTCCGGTATATGGGGACGGCAAGAACAAACGCGATTGGATTTATGTCACCGATCATTGCGATGCGCTTGAAACAATTCTTTCGACCGGTTGGGCATTTTGGGATGAGAACGTACCGTGTACAAACCCAAATGAAGCACCGGGATCCGGTCATTTTTTCAACATTGGTATTGATCGGGAATGGGAGAATATTGCGGTCGTGAAGATGATTCTCGATATGCTGGAGAAACCGCACGATCGTATTTCTTTTGTAGAAGATCGCAAAGGGCACGACTGGCGTTATGCACTTAATTCTTCGTCCACTCGGAAACTCGGGTGGAGCCCGAAAGTGGATTTTGAAGAGGGACTACGGCAGACGATAGCGTGGTATGTAAAGAGGTATGGGTCATAGATTGGTATGTCATTGTTTATTTGGCAGTCTCTACATACTCATCGAACTCAAAAGGAGTGTAGTGTACGAAAACTAGCCACACGTGGTACTATTTTTTTGAACCTGTTTCAATGCCAAATGTCTCTAGTAACACAAATCTTAAAAAACTTGGAGTAACTTTTAGAACTGAATTGGGATCCTCCCTTATTATTGGGAGTTTTGCTGATTCAGTTGTTATACCGACAGTTGACTGAACTTCATCAGTATTTTCGCTCATCTGTGAAATGGGTAGTGGTGCATTTAGGGGTAAATGCAGGGACTTTTGTATAAAAATATCAAAACACACTTTCCATTAAAAAGCAAGTGTTTATATTGTCTTTTCAGACAAATTTGTTCTTATTGCGAAACTGTCCTATATTCTTGTCAAATCTATCGAAAAACCATATGATTCTCTCTTTTTTATATGAAAGTTTTAGCATCAGCAAAAGAGTGCCAACTCACTGTGCCAAAGGAAGCAGCAGCAATGCAGAGAGGGGAAAATGAGAGACAATCAAAGGCGGAAAAGATCTTCAATGCCATGCGGGCACAAATTGCAAAAGTTTTTCCTGATGATGATTTCGAGGCTTGGAGCTATGAATCAGAAAATTATGGGACCGTAGAAATCACACGTCCAGAAACGGCATTCGATGTTTGGATTGAAGAACATTACGATGGGTCCGATCAGTTCACACAGCTTTTCACACGCAGGATGTTCATGGTGTGGGATGAGTTAGAGAAGAATGAATTCATTGCAAATGATAAAGAATTATGGGAGCACCAAAAAGCACTCTTCGCTTGGGCAGCACTTAATATCTGTACCGGTACACGAGAAGAAGCAGCGAAGATTCTTCTTCGATCACCTTTCGGAAGTGGAAAAAGTTTAATTAACGGTCTTATCATGAAGGCATTTCGTGATGCACAACTCGATCTCATGTTACGGCAAGGGAAGGATCATAAAGAAATTCCTACGGGTGCCTTTATTGCGAGAAGGCGTGAACATGTGGAGCAGAATATTGGTGGTCCGCAATTCTCTGTTGTCAATACGGTACTACCGGAGCGAGTGGATATGAATATGCACTGGAAGGACCTATCGATGATGTATGGAGAAGAATTTACGGAGTACTGTCCAAGACCAAATGTTGTCAATCATCCATTCTACAATCTCTTCCGTCCTCAAAATGAAGAGGATGGCTTTCCGCCAGTAGCTGAGCGTATTCAGGCGTACCTTGAATCACTAGAGTGTGGCGCTGAAGGATTTAAAAAGTCAAAAAAGCACAAAGAAATTATTTTAACACTGACGAAGCTTATCAATGGAGACATTGTGCTCATTCCCGATTTTGAGGAAGTGCCACAAGAGAGAGCAGCACAACTGACCAGTGGGCATGTTGATGGTGATACACAGATACTCAAGGGGGATACAGGATTTGCATTTGAGGAAGGTAAGGGCTACCACGTCAAAACGTCTAGTAAACAAACTGCTACCGATAAGGAAAGGTATTCAACACAGGTGAACCCAGAAGGCGATGATCAATTTATGTTTGTGGATGGCTCAGCGCTTACCCGTGTGCCAGAAAATATTCGCAAAGACTTGGCAGAGATCGCACTACGTTGTCGAGCAGTCTTCCTCGATGAAGCTGGATATTATAATCCAGATACGGTGAGTGATTCCATGATGCAGATAAGTGGTCATGACCAAATTGTTGTAGGTATTACAGGACAGGATAGAGGAATAGCAGGTAGGGAACAGAGAGATTCAGGAGGGTGGAATCGTTCACCAAGCATTTCAAAAGCCAGAATGATTGAGATGGGATTGATGAAGCCAATTGCATACCAAAATTTTGGTGATACAGAAAACGCCGCTTCACCCGGATCGCAGGAAGCATGGCAACAATATAGAGATATCATGTTTGAATCAGTAAAGACAGCAGAAACATTAGGACTCCCTCAGCCCCACGAAGTAGATAAATTGGTGGTGGTCAGAGCAGTACGTGTGCATCAGTATGCGAAAAATATTGCGCTTGCACATGCCGAGATGGGTATACCTGTCGAGGTGTACTGTTACCATGCAGGTTTGGGAAATAAGAAGTCGGATATGCTCAAAGCATTCAATGCTCCGAAGAAAGCCGGCGATCCTGTTCGCATTTTGGTAGGAACGGACAACCTTCTTTCCGATGCACTCACATTCCCCAACGTGCACTGTATTGATATTGTCGATAATGTTTCTAAATACTCACGTGATCAACTCTGCGGTCGCTTGGGACATATCCGTAATCTTCCAGGAGAAAATGAAACTCCTGATGAGGAGTATGAGCGATCTGTTGCGCGAACATACTTCCGTGAACAGGTGCTGCACAAAGGACAAGATCCGTATCTTCGCACTGTAGCTGCACAAGAGGGATATGCAGAGGAGATCCCCGATGAAGGAGCTGTGCACATTCCACTGCGTATCATGATTGATGCAAAGGGATATAGGGAAGATTTTGAATGGGAAGATCTCTCCGACCCCGAACCACTTCCCGATACGCCCAAAGTGCGTCGGCGCAAGCAGAGAGTCAAGGGAGCAATGCCATTTGTAGGAATCCCACTCGTGCTCACTAACTCCGTCTCACTCAGGAATGAAATGAAGAGGTTGGAAGGGCAGCGTAGACGTTTGGAGAAGAGACGACTGTTGGATGCATTAGAGGCACTTGAGGGAACAAGACGTTCAGAGTCTCCAAAACAAGCACCAAGACATCAATCGCACAGTGTTGCCTCTGTTCCTGCCTATGTCTCACCACTTTCTAGCAGGAATATACGATTAGATGAAAATGTCAGTGTAGAAGGTGTAGGGGAGACGTATCAATTTACCATCAATCCATCCGAGGATACTCAATTAAACGGAGATGAAAAACAGGGTGATAAAGAAGAAAAGAAGAAGGCAAAGAAGAAAAAAACTCCAAGAGAGGTGCATGTTGCCATTATATTTGGTGACAATGGCCAACCTACAAGGGGCAGTGCAGCAGCATTGTTGGATCCATACGATGCAACAAGTCTTACCCCTTCGCTCATGATATTTGTCAGTGAGTGTTATAGAGATGGGCTACGCGGTCAGCAGCTTGCTGATGCTGTATTCAGGCGTGCTGTACAGATGGGACAGAAAGCAGTAGAACGAAGAGAAGCAAGTGAACTGTTGGCAACTGCGAAAGATAGATCCAACTATTAACAATTAATAATGGCATCCTCATGAACAAATCTAACAATTTTCCAAAAGGCTGGGACGAGAGGATGGTTCCAGAGATTTTTGATCCAGTTCTTTGGGATGAGACTCAATTTACAAAGCATGCTCGGATGGGAGTGGATCGCAGTAATAACGGTTTTGTGAAAATTCTTCAAGAGGAAACCAGAACGATGCTTCCCAAAATCATTGCCACACTTCGCTGGTCCGAATTTGGTTGGACAAAAGAAGAGATGGCACATGCAGCCGGATTGAGTACGAACGGATACAAACCTATGGAGCAGGATATTGGTAAAAGGCAGCCACAATATCATACCTATCGTCAGGAGCTTGATTGCCTGGAATCTCTGGGTGTGTCATTGGGTATTCGTGAACAGATACTCGATCTCCTCACTATGCCGGATCTCTTTGAGCAGAAAAATCCATGTGATGAGAGCGAGTCATACGAAACGCCAATTACATTACTACAGCTTGTTGAGAATGTACGGAATGGAACCATGAAGGTTTTGAATCACTCACATGTGAGTGCCTTTTTGCATCGTATTGGGTACGACAAAGGACACTCTGAAGTAGAAAGTCATTTCAAACATATTTGGAACATTGTGCATTCACGTGGATATGTAGGGACGATCCCCAAAGCTCCAGAGCTCCTCGATATTATTGATACGATGTATGCAGGCTCATCCAAAATAGAAAAACAGATGCATGCACTTCGTAGAGAAGAGGGAGAAGGAGTGTGGATCGAAGCAAAGAAGTCACAGTATCGTGAGCGCACAATCGAAGAGCCTCTTGTTGAGCTTCTCTCTACCATGGAGATGGATCTTGCGAAGCATTGGCAGTGGCATGATCCAGAAGATAAAAAGATGCCAATGAAGCCGATGACGTTCACATCTGAGGCACTACGGGCATGTTATGGATTGGAAGAATTGGCATCACGCCGTTTAGTACAGTTCGAATTGATTTCTTGGGAGGAGATTGCAGATATTGCGGAAGCAATAATCGAACCAAAAAGATTCAAGCAGTTTGAACGAGATTGGAAAGCAGCGTACACAGAGGAATGTGATCGATATGGATTTCCGAATTCAGCAGTTTCTGCAATGGAAGAGCGAGGATACAGCTTCAAGGATGTTGCTGATATTCTTGGAGTGAAAATTGATGAGAGTAGAAGGAAGAAGTCTGAAGAAGAACGTGAACAAAGAGACAGACCAGAAGCACAGATCAGAAACATCATGCTTTATAACCGGCAGAGTAGTCAGGTGGCTATAGAAGGATTACTGCGTGTCATCGCTCGAGATGAAGATCATTACAATGAACTGAGAATGTTGTATGAAGATGAAAGAGAACGATACTATAGACGTCAGGGAGAGCGATTGCATGGAAAAGGCATGAAGATGCGTATACTTTCTGAGCTTGCTAATGTTTCTACGAGGGTTCTCGCTAGAGACTTTATCGCAAAAAAATATCGTGATGATGCAGTCAAAGTGCGAGAATTTGAAACAGACGTGATTCAGAAAGTGGAGCGACAGGAGATCACACATCCACGTGTGACATTTGAGAGAATCTATAAGTATCTCACAGAGAAGATAGCGTTAGAAAAGGCAAAAACAAATGAAGCTCTCGATACGTTCGACGATTTCCCTGATGGACTCAGGGAATTTATAGCAGTGCATCATATGGCAGAAAACTGCATAAAGGGAATGCGGGGAGGTGGGGCGAATATGGTAGCCGAACGGATGCGTGATGAAGCAAGAACAGATTCTGATTGGCTACGTCCAGATGTTGTTCAGGATGTAGCTTTTAATAAATTCGTTCCTCCATTGCCGAGCGTGCGTCTTATGGCAAAAGCGGTTACTGATCAAGTTCTCGAACGAGATTGTCCAAAAGTACTTCGAAACTGGTACGAGGAATTCCCATACCAACTTGCAAAAGGATGCCCAACCTTTGTTGCGCAAAGCCATACATTTACACAACCTATGACGCGTGTGCTCCTCACACAAATTGCAGCTGTAGATTCAAATCTTATCCATTTCTTCCAGAAACGTACGTCGGGGATTGTTGCAACTCATGGAACAGAATTAATTCGTTATATTGAGGAAGAGGGTTGTGATGAAAGGGACTGGCAGCGTGTTCGAAAGATCATGATCGATGCTGGCAATTCTGCGAAGAGTGCAGCATTCTTGGTAGGAGAATTACTCTTTCATAATGGCCAGAAAGTACGGGAAGCACTTTTGGTATTGCAACCTGAGCTCCAAAGAAGACACATCGAACCACATCCTGTGAATTTAAAAGGACTAACATCCAAGGAGACTGCAGTACTTCGTTAAAATATATATCATTCAATCAATCTATCAACATGGCGGCTGATCCGAAACTGCCAGCGATCTGTTTGTAAGCAATATAGATTATTGTTCTTTGCTCTGTTTTGTAACATTTGTCTGCGTCTACAGAATTATTGTCTTATCTATTTTTTTTTCTCTTTACGCTCACGCTCTTTAATCCTTTTCCGTTCTTTTCCCAGCTCTCCTTTCTGAATTTCACGCATGCTCGTAATTTTTTTATCGGCAATTTCCATCAACAGATCCGGATCGTATGCGCTGCGTACGTCGGTAGTTTTTAGGAGGGGATGGGATGCTCCTTTCAATGCAAGATCCGCTTTCTCGCTCAGCGCGAGGATGTAGTCTTGCGGCTTCCTGCAGCTGACGCATGACGCCTCCAGCTCTACAAGCATCTGATGCAGGATCTCATTGCCGCCAGTCGCATGTTGCATGAACGCACGGGTGCGTCTTCCCATGCATGGCATATCAGCGGGGGAGAGCGGAACGGGTATGTACACACTTCCGATGCTTGCTTCCTTTTCTTTCTCTATTCGGAATTGATTGAAGGCTGCTAAAAAGCGGTCGGTAATTTCCGTCATCTCTTCTTGGTACCCTCTTTTCCTGCACACTGCCTGCACGCGACGAACACTGCGGGTGTATACCTGATACAACCTCGAAGCGAGATGCTGCATCTGCAGCTCAGGATTTTCTTGGAAAGTACGCATCAAGCTCTCAGTGTTTTTGTCCACAGTTTTTCTGTACATCTCTTTAAAATCCAAACCTTTTAAGTACCGTACACGATCCAAATGCATATCCTCTGTCTGCGCTGCGTAGTCAGTCTGTTTCAGAGCGCGACGACGCTCGCTGCCATTTCTCCATGTCATGTGCCTTGCGGCGGTGTGTAGAGTAATCCACGGACGGTTGCCTATGTTATCAAACTCCGACTCAGGGAGATTCACTCGCACCACAAGGCGCGCAACGCCGTACCGGGGATCGATTTCACTTTTTATCTTAGCCATAATTGCTTGTATTTGTTGCCGTGTGCAGTGCACCTCCAATTTGATCAGAATGACTCCCGAGGGCCGCGTGTGTTGCCTCGTTCGAAAGTATGTTGAAAAAAGATCAGAAGGGAAGCCGTTCCGCTCGAGGTGTTTTACACCGAGTAAAATCTTTGTTTGCATATTCACATTGCCCAGATGCTCGTCATCCACATCTAAATTTATTCCTGATCGTGCAGAATTCGCCACTCCTTTTGCCGCATCATACACCATCATAGATACTTTGCTGACCGCACCGATTCCAATCTGTTCCCCCAAGATGTCAGCACCCTGTTCAAAGACATCAGTCCGCTTTCTCTTCGCGGGATCGCGTGGAGTTCCCACTCCAACTATATTGGCGCTTGGTGTGACCACACGTGCAAGGTCTTCATGGGTTCCTGTCTGGTACAGCACCATTGCGGTCTGAACGTCGAACTTATTCACACATTCCTCATTCGTTAATGCAGGGAGAGTGTACTTTAATTGGAATGTGTCACCTGCTTGCCACCCTCCAACCATAGTGGATGTCTTTAATCTATTGGGTTCAGTATAAAACTGATCACTTTGGTAGATATCTGCAGCAGTCATAAAGTGTAATATATTGTCAATATTTTGTGTATTGTCAAGGAATGCGGGGCCCGAATTCATGTCCTTAATATGGCGGCTGATCCGAATTTGCAGCATTTTACTGCGTCCAAGAAGGGCAAACCAGTGTAGAGTTCTGGCATTATGAAGATTGTGCTTGCAACCGGTATTTATCCTCCTGCTATCGGCGGGCCGGCGACGTATGCTCGCGCTCTTGCTCAGGAGCTTACGATGCTAGGGCATGGGGTTTCTGTGGTGACGTACGCGAGTGATCGGGAATCGGGAATCGGGAATCGGATCACCGAACACCGATCACCGATCACTGATCCCCGATCCCCGATCACTAATCCTCAAAATGACTTTCAGGTACACAATGTATCAAGCTCCATCCCTATCCTCCGCTGGTTCTGGTACGCGCAGAAACTGCGCGAGGTCGCTGCGGACGCCGATATCGTCTACGCGTTTTCCTCGGTAAGTTCAGGAATTCCTCTCCTGCTTTCCGGCTTAAAAAAGCCCAAGCGAGTTTTGCGTCTCGGAGGAGATTTTTTCTGGGAGCGGTATACTGATCTTGGAGGGAAGAAGAGTCTGCGGGAGTGGTATAAGGCGAGTTCTTGGTTCTTAGTTCCTAGTTCTTGGTTCTTAGTTCCTAGTTCTTGGTTCTTAGTTCCTAGTTCTTGGTTCT